>DAORRV010000085.1:0-14881 GCA_035443185.1 Ignavibacteria bacterium
AAGGGTTTGTTAAAACAGGGTAAAAAATATAGCCGTCGAAAATTGTAAGAATTTTATGAATTTTGGGATATTGATGGGATTTCGTAGTTGTTTTATTTGCTGATTTGTAAACAATTTAATTCTTATGTAAAGAGATCATGTTTTAAAAATTCAGAAAATATTTAATTTGGAGTTTTACACAGATTAATAATCTGTGCCACTAACTCTGTTCTTTCAAAAGAGTGAGCTTTGAAGCGAATGGTGAAGAACACTCTATGGTGTCAAAAAATGGCGACAATGCCAGCTCTTACATTATTATAAAATTAAAGGCACATGATAGTGCGAACTTTTCTCCGAGGTTAGCATCTACATTGAATGCAAAAAATCCTGCCTTTACTGTTGCACCCAATACCCCCCTGAATTTAGTTGCTCCGTCCACGCTGAAAGATACCGGAAAAACCTGGCCAAAGTTATTGAAAATATAAGAAATATCCGCCTTAAACTGTTCATACTGTATAGCCATATATGGTGTAAATATTCCGCCAAATGTCTTGCTTAACTGACCGTTTATAAAAAAGCTTTTGGACTTCCACAGATCATTGTTATTATTTTCTGTCAGCGACATTCTCTGATATCCGACCATGATTGAATAATCTACAGGAGAATCTTTGACATAATGACTAAAATTATGTCTGAGTGTAAATCCGAACATTCTGAACTTACCGAGATCATTTAAATCAATAGTCGGAAGAAGGATAATTGAAGCATCAGTTCCATAAACAGTTCCAAATGTAATTTCCGGAATGACCAATGGTACCAAAGTAGTATTTATTATCCCACCTATCAGCTCAAGGTCAAATTCCGGATAATAAACTCCATTGGAAGTGAACTTTGCGACAGCTTCTGTTTTATTACCGATCACAGTCGGAGCGTTTTCTACTGAATAAGCTCCTGAATAACGTACTCCGTTTACAGTTAACGTATCCGAATAAGTATAATCAAACACCTGATCTACACTGGAGAGAAAAGTATTCATAGCTCTGAACCTTAAACCAATATTAAATTGCACAGGTTTTTTACTGTCGTAAGGTACATATGCTGTGTAAAAGAAATTTGAATTTACATCTGTTCCCATTGCATCTACAAGCGGCTGTAAATAAAGCTTACCATAATTCGGACCAACCTGCTGAAGGTTTTCCTCCAGAGTCTGGGATGAAGCATATGTTGAAATTAAAATAAATAAGAAAAGTAAAATAAGTTTTTTCATTTAAAATCCTTTCTGATTATTGTTTAAAATATTTAAATTTTTTAAAATTAGATTTATATTGATGAATCAATAATTCGTTTTATACCGGGGGTAAAAAAAGAATATGTAAAAATAAAACCCGTATTATTATTGTGAATATAATTATTTACTGAAGAAGATTAAAAACCGGAAGGTTACGTCTTCATATTTAGTACAATAATTTTAATTGGGGGTAAATTTTATTATATAAAATTTTTATTAATTTAGATATTTATCAAATTTTTATCAATGAATTATCATAAACGTATTATAATTTTGAAAACCCCGTCTTACTGCTTACCGGGCAATGGCGTCAGAAGGAGAAGGTAATAACTCTGTGGATATGAAAGGAGAATTTTGAAAAATTCATATAGAATAAATTTTAAAAAGGATAGACAAAAATTATAAGAGGGGAAACTTATCTCTATATTTATTAGCTTTGCAGTCAAAAAAAATACTTATACTTTTTTTAAATGAAAAAAATTGGAATTATTGGCGGCGGGTTTTCAGGTACAATGTCAGCCGTTCAACTCATCGAAAAATCAAATGCTCCGGTAGAAATTATACTTATAAACGAAAGTGAAACTTTAAATAAAGGAATTGCATACCGCCCATATTCAGGTAAGCACATTCTCAATGTCATAACAGGAAAAATGAGCGCTTATCCTGATAAGCCGGATCACTTTCTTGACTGGGTCACTTCAAGAAAGGATTATGCAGATAAAGATAGAAATCTAATTGCAAATTCATTTTTACCGAGAGAGCATTATGGAGAATATCTTCTGGAGATATGGAAAAATGCAGTAGAGTCAGCCGAATCAAAACACATAAAAATTACAGTTATAAATAAACTTGTAGTTGATCTTGACGTTACAGACAATTCTGTTTCAATAACTTTAGATGACAATTCAATTCTTCTGTTGGATTATTGTGTGATCACTACGGGTAATAATATTCCGAGAAATCCGGCAATTAAAAATAAGGAATTTTATCAGAGTAAAAATTATTTTCGAAATCCCTGGAAAATTGATTCTGTAAAAGAATTAAATAATGATCTGCCTGTATTAATAATCGGGAATGGACTGACTATGGTGGACACTGTGCTTGGTTTGTTAGAACAAGGATTTAAAGGTGAGATATTTTCCATCTCACCAAATGGATTTAACATTCTGCCGCACAGACATAATGGATTGAAATACACAAAATTAACTGAAGAATTAAATGAGAATGCCGGACTTTATGAATTGCTAAAACTTGTGAACAAACATATAAAAGCAGTAAGGGAATACGGTGTATCTGCAGAACCGGTAATCGATTCACTGAGACCTTTCACTCAAAAGATCTGGAAATCTTTTTCTGACGCGGATAAAAAATTATTCATGTCAAGATTACGTCATTTATGGGGTGTTGCGAGACACAGAATCCCATTACATACCCACGATAAAATTCAGAAATTACGGATTGACGGAAAGCTGCATATTAATTCAGGTAAAATAATTGATTTCACAGAAAATGAAAATTATATAACTGTAGAATATTTTGACAAAAAAGAAAATGAAGTCCAATCAATAAATGTATCCCGGGTAATAAACTGTACCGGACCCGAAACTGATCTGATGAATCTTGAGAAGAGTTTTTTAAAGAACTGTCTAGTAAAAGGAATTATATCTCAGGACAATTTAAAGCTTGGTATTAAAACTGAAACAGATACATTTCAGATTATAAATTCCGAAGGTAATTCTCATAGAAATTTATTCACAATAGGATCAAATCTGAAAGGTGAAATTTGGGAAACTACTGCGGTAAATGAGCTGAGGGGGCAGGCTGAGAAATTAGCAGAGAAGCTGAAAGTATCGCAGTAAATTATTTCATCCTGATTCACTTCAACTCTAAACTTTGAAAACCTGAGCGGGCCGGAAATTTATTTAAGCATCATCATAGTCTTTCCCGAAATGAAATTTCCATTTAAAGAAAGTCTGTAAAAGTAAACACCGCTTGAAAGTCCTGTGCCGTCGAAAGTCACATTGTACCTGCCTGGAGTTTGTTTTTCATTTACCAAAGTCGCAATTTCATTTCCCAAAACATCAAAGACCTTTAGAGTAACTATTCCGTTATCAGTATTTTGTAATTCATAACTGATCTTTGTGACAGGATTAAATGGATTTGGAAAATTTTGAAATAAATTAAATGAATTAATTTCATTCGAAATTTCATTCGAATTTACAGAGGTCATAATATCATATTTATAAACTGCGCCATGATCACCGACACACCATCCGTAAGCAGAGTCAATAAACTGAATATCAAAGATCGCAGATGAATCAGGAATATCCATTTTCACCCAGTTATCTCCGGCGTTTGTAGATCTGAAAAGTTTACTCAAATACCCGATAGTTATCCATCCGTCATTTCTAATCCTGAAATCGATAGACTGCGCCATTCCGATGTAGCCTAGATTCACATTAAATGAATTCAGCCAGTCATTATTTGTCCGGTAAAAGCTTGCACCGAATTTGAAATCACCTGAAAGTCCGATAGATGTATCAGCCGAAAAAAAATAAATATCATTAATTGGATCCGGTCCGACAGCAGTAGGGGACCAGTTCCTCCCATTATTCACAGTCTTCCAGACGAGACCGGCAATGTCCTGCACACCGCCGGATGCATATCCGGTATCTGCATTCAGAAAGGTAATGAAAGTTACCGGGAAGCCGTTAAAGCCGATGGAATCTGAAACAGCGTCATTCCAGGAGACTCCATTATCAGTAGTGTAAACAATAAACTGCGGGATACCTCCGAGAAATCCATTCAGAGAGTCGAGGTAAAATAAAGATCCGTAATAAGAATTCGTGTCAGCATACATTTGCGAAGTCCAGTTAATTCCTCCGTTAATAGTCTTAAGAAGTAAAGTACCGGGAAACTCATCAGGCAGGGGATTGAAAACCCAGGCAGTAGCCCATCCGAGTCTGTCATTTATAAAATGAACTGAAAAAATATCGTGAAAAGTATTTGAGTTTTGAAGCTGCCAGCTTACACCTGAGTCAGTACTTTTCATAACGAGACCTGAATCACCGGTAACCCAGCCTGTATTATTATTTATGAAAAAACAATTTGTGAGACGTTTGGTAGTAGGTGTCTGCTGTCTGATCCAGTAATCCTGTGATACAGATAATTCTGAAATTAAGAATACAGAACAAAAAATTAAAATGGATGACAGAATAAATTTTCGCGGCATAAGTTTTTTATGAAAATCAATTTATTGAAACAGTATCATTAATTCAATTTTAAATTTTAAATTTTTAAACTTTAATTTTGAAAATTTAATCAGAAAAAATATGGAATAAAATTTTTTGACGTAAAATTTTGTGTCGGTAAGAAACGTTAACTGACCTGTGAATCAATAAATTTGACTTGCATTAAAAAAGCGATTTTGCTTTTTTATTTTTCCTAAACCTAAGTAATATAAATAATTTAATTAAACTTTCCCGAAAGGAAAATTCATGAAAAAATTGTTCCTCACAATTCCCCTGATCGTTTTAGGTTTCTATTTTTTTACCGGACAATCACAGGACAGCAAACCTGAAAAATGGAGTCAGGATACAAGAATGACCGGTGCATTAGACCCGGGTAACAGAATATCTGCACCTTTACCAATGGAATACAATGATTTTGTTCCAAACAATCAACCGATGTACAATAACACACCAAACGGTGTACTTGTTGTAAATCCGAACTTCAGAGTTTTGCCAAGAACGTCACCTTTCAGTTATCAGACTGAAGTGATAATAACAAGACATCCCGGTAATCCGCTGATAATGTACGGTTCATCCAATGCTATCAGTAATGCTGGAGGTCCGTTATTCATTTCCGAAGGAGCTTATGTTACTACTGATGGTGGTACTACATGGTTTGGAAGTGATACAATGAAAAATACTGTCGGAACAATTTTATCCGGTCACGGAGGTGATCCCGGAATTACGATCGACAAAGACGGAAGATTTATCATTTCCCATCTTGGCGGCGGTATCAAAGCAAATTATTCAACAAACAACGGACTGAACTGGTCTAATGATGTAACTATCACAACAGGTTCACAGGATAAAAATCTTACTACAACCGATGATTCTCCGACGAGTCCGTATTACGGAAGATCTTATACTGCCTGGTCAAGATTCAATGCTGCATCACCACCAATAGCATTCTCATATACAACAAACGGCGGAGTCAGCTGGTCAGCTGCAACAGACATTAACGTTCCTCCAGCAGGTCATTATTCACAGGGAGTGGATCTCCGAACCGGACCAAATGGTGAAGTTTACGTTTGCTGGGCACAGCCTACTACCAGTGGTTCATTTACAGAAGACTATGCAGGATTTGCAAAATCAACTAACGGCGGAGTCAACTGGACAATAGTTAATAACAATATTTTTGATATGAATGGTATCAGAGGAAATTTACTTTCCACTAATATCAGAGTAAACAGTTTCCCGAGAATTGATGTGGACAGAACCTGCGGACCAAGAGCAGGATGGATCTACATTGTTGTTTCACAGAAAAATTTAGCACCGGCAGGAACTGATGCAGACATAGTGATTCACAGATCTTCAGACGGCGGAACTACATGGTCTGCCGGAATCAAAGTAAATCAGGATGCTTTGAACAATGGAAAGTCACAGTGGTTTCCTGTCGTAAGAGTCGATGAATCAGGCGGTGTGAACGTAGTATATTATGACAACCGCGGAACTACAAATACTGACACTGCTGAAGTATTTATGTCCAGATCTATGGACGGAGGGTCTACATGGTCAGATTTAAAAGTATCTGATGCAAGATTCAGACCAACATCCCTTGCTTTATCGGGAGTAGCCGGCGGATATCAGGGTGATTATATCGGACTGACATCTTCTTTGGTTGAAGGAAATTCTGTAAATGGTAATCAGAGGATATGGCCGCTATGGATGGATAACAGACTTGGCGGATTCCAATATCAGGCTTATACTGCAAAGATCGAATTATTGCCAAAGAATCCATGCACAGGCTGTGAAGATTTTACAAGTTCGGCATTTACCCCAAAATATTTTCATCTGAATTTTTCAGGTACTCAATACTGGACGAGAAGTGCTGCAAGTGCTTACGGAGTGGGAAGCGGTTCTGCAAAGTACGATTTCTTTAGTGATAACGTAAGAACACCACAGTCACTTATTACAGATTTTGAAGCTGTACCTACAGGATATTATCTGACATTTGATGAAGCTTATGCTCCATACAGCGCAGGTTTCCCAGGTCCAGATACATTAGTCGTAGAATCATCAGTAAACGGCGGTTCTTCTTATACAACTCTAGCAGTTTTGCAGGGACTATTTCCTTCGGGCGGTGAGCTGAATACAGCTCCTGCAACTACAAACAGTTTTGTTCCTACTGCTTCACAATGGGCATCAAAAATTTATTCATTGCCTGCAGGAACCAACAGAGTCAGACTGAGAGCAGAAAGCGGCTTTGGAAATAATCTTTATCTGGATAACGTCTGTGTGCAAAGCTTTCCGGCACCATCCACTACTTCAAATATTGGTTTAGTACCTGAAGGATTTTACAGAGCATTACCATTTCCACAGACAATCCCTGACACTGTGAGAGCATATCTTCACAGAACTGATTTTCCAAATATAATAGTAGATTCTGCAACTTCCTATCTTAATACAAATGCTGTAGCTTTATCACCGTTTACAAGAGCACTTACAGGAACTTATTATTTAGAAATAAAACACAGGAACAGTCTCGAGACATGGAGTAAAGCAGGCGGAGTATCATATACCCGTGGATCTTCTATAAATTTCAATTTCATTAACCCGGTAAATCAGGCATATAATAATAATCAGGCATTTATAGATCCTGCACCATATTATGGATTGTATGGAGGTGATGTAAACAAAGATGGTGTTATAGATTTAAGTGATCTTGCGACAATTGATAATGATGCATTTAATTTTGCAGCAGGATATGTGATCTCAGATCTTAACGGAGATAATTTTGCAGATCTGACTGACTATGCACTTGCTGATAACAATGCATTTAATATTGTCACAAAGCAAACACCTCCGGGAGCATCACCGGCACCTGAAACTGTAAATAATGATAATCCTGTATTTACAACAGAAGCTGAAAAAACCAAATACGAAATGCATATTAAAATAATGAGAGAAAAAGGACTTTCTGAAGAAGTTAATAAAAATCAGAAATCCGAATATGAGCTGAATGAAGTTCTGAGATTAAGAAAAGAAAGAGATCAGAACAGAACAGCACCTGTCAGAAAAACAAATGAAGTAAAATCGAATGTCAGAGAAAATTCTGTTAAATCAGGATCATCTTTCGGACAAAGTAAATAAACATTTAAAATATTAATACAAAAAGCCGTGGAGAATTTTCTTCACGGCTTTTTTTTTGATAATATATTGAGAGATACAAGTCTGAATTTTTCTTTGAAAATGTATTGAATGGGTTTATAAAACTGACTTGAAAAAAAAGTAAAAAAATACTTTTTTAAACATCATATCTAATCCCACATAATTAAAGCACCGAAATTAATTTCCCAGTAGATAATTGGGTATTCTTTTAATATCCTGAAGAACTTTTGTTTTAATTATTTGAAGCTTTGAGAAATATTTTAAATTGCTATTTCATAAATAAAAAAATTATTTTTTTTAAACTAAACTAACTTACATGAAAAAGTTGACTTTTCTTCGAACATGGATTACCTCTGCAATAGTTGCCGTATTTATTTTGGTAGCAGGTACGCAGGTATTTCAGGGAAATGAAAAAACTGATTTCCAAAAACACACCGAACAATTTTATGATTATGATGAAACTGATCCGTACATTGACAGACCAACTTCTGAATCCAGAATGCATATGACGGAAAATGATGATGTGCTGGATGTAATTACAGACGGAACAGGTTTTGACAATTTTGAGATCGGTACTGACAATGCCGAACAGATGCTTGTTTCAAATCCAAGAAATCCGATGAATATGCAGTTTGGAGTAAATGGCGGCGGCGGTCAGAATGCTTATTATACTACCAACGGACATGACTGGACATCTAGTAATCCTGCTTATCATGCGTCTACATGCTGTGACCCCTGGTCAGCTTTTGACAGTCTGGGTAATTTGTATTACGGATCAGGTGTGGCAAATCAGTATGTTTATAAATCTACAAACGGCGGTCAGACATATGGTTCACCTGTACTTTCTGTAAACGGAAATGACAGAAACACACTGGCAGCAGATCAGACAAATGGTCCTTACAAGAATTATTTATATGCAGCTATTACTCCCGGTAATTTTTCCAGAAGTATTAATGGTAATGCAACATGGACAACTACATATTCACCAAGCAATACAATACCTGGTGTCATGATAGCAGTCGGTCCAAACGGTACGACTCAGGGTGGATGTGTAATGTATGTTACTAATACAGGTACATCTTCCAACGTAACATATACTTTTCACAGATCTCTTGACGGCGGAGCTACTTTTGCAGTAAGGTCAAGCCTGACAGTAGCCGGTTATGTTGGTACTTTAAATACTGCCGGAAGGCTTGTTATAAATAACGGAAGAACCAGACCTTATCCAATGATAGCTATGGATAATAGCTATGGTCCAAACAGAGGCAGACTTTATTTAGTATATGCATCAAACGTACCTGCCGGTAACGGAAACAAACCTGATATTATTTTACAGTATTCAGATAATCAGGGTTTAACCTGGTCAAGCAGGATCACTGTAAATGATAATGCAAATCCGCAGTTAAGCGATCAGTGGTTTCCTGCGATATGGTGTGAAAAAGAAACCGGAAGACTTTATATAAAATGGTATGATACCAGAGAAAATCCTGCTGCATATGCAGTAAATGTATATGGAACATATACAGATGACGGCGGAACTACTTTTGCGCCAAATCAAAAATTAACAACTGCATCATGGACTTATCCATCACCGGCATGTGCACCGAATACAAACTGTTACAGAGGAGATTATGATGGAATGACTGCAAATCCAAAGACATCATTTTCAGTATGGTATGATGGAAGAGCCGGTACTTATAAAAATGTCGGTGCTTATTTTCCTGATTATGCTATGACGGTGTCACCAACAGCAACAACAATCTACACAACCAATGACTTCAGATATATTGATGTAAATGTACCCGCAGTAAAATTATATACAGATATTGTTGTATTTCAGACTTCAATTACTCCAACACCGGGTTCCGGAAGTTTAATCGCGGATTTTCCGGAAGGAAATACTTTAAGCTCTCCTTATCCAAAAACTGCAGATATGCGGATCAGGACTATCGGAACTGTAACTCCCGGAGTATATACAGTAACTGTCACAGGATCAGGAACAAATGGAACTCCGGTACATAAGAGAACTGTATCGGTAACTGTTAACTCAACTTTATCAGCTGTTCCGTGTGAAGATTTTTCTGGTGCTATGTTCCCGCCTGATGATATTGATATAGACTTTGCCGGAACTTTACGATGGTCAAGAAATAATGTATCAGCATACGGAAGCGGAAACGGGTCAGCAAAGTTTGACTTTTATAATGCAGGTGTAGGACCGGTTCAGTCACTTTTATCAAAAAGTTTTGCTCCTGTTGCGGCAGGAAGTTATCTGACATTTGATGAAGCATATGCTGCATATTCTCCGGCATTTGGTCCTGATACTTTAGTGGTAGAATCATCAACTAATTTTGGCAGTAGTTATACAGTACTGGCAACTTTGACAGGAAATGGTGACGGCACCGGAGAGTTAACTACAGCTCCGCCTACCACATCAGCTTTTACACCAACATCTTCACAGTGGGCGTCAAAGATATATGCACTTCCTGTCGGAACAAATAAGATCAGACTAAGAGCAAAGAGCGGTTTTGGTAATAATTTGTATGTAGATAATATTTGTGTTCAATCTCTGCCTACTGCAGTAATTAATTCCGTTGGTCTGGTAAATGAAGCTATGTTCATTCCGAATACTCCTTTCTGGAGATTGCAGGATACAGTAAGAGTATATCTTCACAGAACTGATTTTCCTAACATTGCAGTAGATTCTGCATTAGCTGTTACAAATAGCTCTGCTGTTTTAAATCTGTTATTCGAAAAAGCATTAAATGGTAATTATTACAAAGTAGTAAAACACAGAAACAGTCTTGAGACATGGAGTAATACCGGTACAGGTTATTCAAGAGGATCAAATACTCATTTTAATTTTGTTACTCCTGATGGACAGGCATATGGTAACAATCAGGCAATTGTAAGTCTGTTGCCATTTTATAGAGGTGTATTCAGCGGTGATTGTAATTATGACGGTATTATAGATATAGCTGATCTGGCAATTATAGACAATCAGGTTTCTAATTTTACTGTTGGTTATGTAATCGGAGATTTAAATGGAGATCTGTTTGTTGACATTACTGATTATGCATATGCTGATAACAATGCTAATAATTTTATTACAGTCTCAAAGCCACCGGGAGCAGAGCCATTGCCACCGGTAGAAGAATCGGCACCTGTATTTGAAAATGAGGAAGCCAAAGCTAAATATGAACTTCATTTAAAGTCAGGCAAATTTAATAATAATTCAGTTACAGAAAATAAAAAGAATTCAACTGAGCTGAATGAAGTATTGAAAAAAAGACAATCAGAAATACAAAATAACAAAGATAAAGTAAAACCTAAAATAAATAATCAAACTCCACCGATAAACTCCGCTCCTCAATATAATAGCGGAAAAGGTCCCGGAGAAAATTAAGTAAAAATAAAAAATCAAAAAGCCGTGGGGAATTTTCTTCACGGCTTTTTTTATTTCTCAAACTAATAGTAAATAAATCTAAAATTCTTTTAGAACAAGATTAAAATTATAACACATAACAAATTAAATTTTTTTTTAAAAATTAAATTACTATAATGTAATCAAAAGTTTTTAATAGTATACACTTCAAAGACCCAATATTAATTTTTCATACTTATACTTATCTAAAAAAAATTTCAAAAATGTTTTTTCATAAACCAATTAACTAATCAAAAAATGAGACCAATTAGAAAACTTATTTTTATGGGAATTCTCGTTTTCAGCTTATTCAATTTAAGTATAAGTGAAAATGGAATATCTACAGACACAAAATCTGTCTTTGCCCAGCAGGACAATTCTGTATCGAATTCAGTCTGGACAGACAAAGCGGACATAGTAATTAATGACATTACAAAAGTAATACCTCAGAAATACAGATACCTGAATTTAAATCTTAATTCATTCAGAAATATAATGACAGCAGCTCCGTTTGAATTTACGGACAGAGCAGTTGCATCTCCATTGATAATCGAGTTACCGCATCCTGATGGTGGAATGTCAAAATTCTATGTAACGGAATATTCCATGATGGAGCAGGGACTTGCAGATCAGTATCCGGATATGAAGACTTATAATGTAAAAGGAATTGATGATCCTTATGCAGTAGGTAAAATTGATTTCACTGCATTTGGTTTTCATGCAATAGTACTGACTCCAAACGGAGATTATTTTATCGATCCTTTGAGTATGGATAATACTGAAAATTACATCAGCTACTTTAAATCGGATTACTTTAGTAATCAAACATTTGAATGTTTGGTGACTGAAGTAACAGAAAACACTGAGCTTATAAACAGTCACAATTCTGATATGACCGGACAACAGTTAAGGACTTATCGTCTTGCATGTGCAGCGACAGGTGAATACACGGCGTTTCATGGTGGTACTGTAGCGCTTGGACTGGCAGGAATTGTAACTGCAATTAACAGAGTGAATCAGGTGTATGAGCGTGACCTGTCAGTGAGAATGACATTGGTTGCAAATAATAATTTAATAGTTTATACAAACAGTGGAACCGATCCATACACAAATAATAATGGCGTGACAATGCTCGGACAAAATCAGACAAATTGTAATACTGTTATAGGTTCGGCTAATTATGATATCGGTCATGTATTCAGTACAGGCGGCGGCGGAGTTGCAGGACTTTCAGTTGTTTGTGTAAATGGCAGTAAAGCCCGCGGTGTAACAGGATTGCCATCACCAATAGGTGACCCGTTTTATATAGATTATGTCGCACATGAGATGGGACATCAGTTCGGTGGAAATCATACATTCAATGGCAGTTCAGGAAACTGCGCAGGTGGTAACAGAAACGGTTCCACAGCCTGGGAGCCCGGGAGCGGAAGTACTATCCAGGCTTATGCAGGTATCTGCAGCCCACAGGATCTGCAGTCAAACAGTGATGATTATTTTCATACAGGAAGTGTAAGTGAGATGACAGCTTTTACTCAGACTGGTAACGGGAATTCCTGTCCTGTAACCACTAACACAGGTAATACACCACCAACAGTTACTGTACCTTCAGGTGGATTTACAATTCCGATAAGTACTCCATTTGAACTTACAGGATCAGCTACTGATACTGAAACTCCAGGTTCACTGACATACTGCTGGGAAGAATTTGATCTTGGTGCTGCAGGTGCACCTAATTCTCCTGTAGGAAATGCACCGATCTTCAGATCATTTAATCCGGTTGTTTCCCCGACCAGGACATTTCCTAAATTAAGTAATCTGTTAAACAACACTTCAACTATCGGCGAAATTTTACCAACATATACAAGAAGTTTAACTTTCAGATTAACTGCAAGAGATAACAGTGCGGGCGGCGGAGGAATAAATTTCAGCACTGTAGCATTTAGCGTGAACAACAGTTCAGGACCATTCCTTGTCACTTCACCGAATACCGGTGTCAGCTGGAATGCCGGAGCTCAGACTGTTACATGGAATGTTGCAAATACAACTGCAGCACCGGTGAATTGCGCGAATGTTGATATTCTATTATCCACAGACGGAGGAAATACTTTTCCGACTACAATTTTATCAAACACTCCAAATGACGGATCGCAGTCAGTGACAATTCCAAACACAGCTACAGCCACTGCAAGAATAAAAGTAAAAGCTAACGGAAATATTTTCTTTGATATTTCGAATACAAACTTTACGATCGTGGGTGGACCTTCTGCACCACCGTGTGAAGATTTTACATCAGGTACTTTCCCGCCACCGCCGCTCACAATTGATTTTACCGGTACAAACCGCTGGTCAAGAAATACTGTCTCGGCATACGGCATCGGAACGGGGTCAGCAAAATTTGATTTCTACAATGCTCAGTTTAATGAAAATCAATCAATAGTATCAGATAATTTTGTTGCAACTTTAACAGGTGATTATCTGACATTTGATGAAGCTTATGCACCTTATACCGATGCAAACTTTGGCCCGGATACTTTACTTGTCGAAGCATCAAGTAATTCAGGAGGTTCATATACAACTTTAGCTACATTGATCGGAAGACAAGACGGAACAGGTGAGCTAAATACTGCACCGCCGAATGTAAATGCATATACTCCTACAAACTCAGAATGGGCTTCAAAAATTTATGCATTACCTGCAGGTACAAATAAGATCCGACTGAAAGCAAAGAGCGGCTATGGAAATAATTTATATATAGATAATCTTTGTGTGAAGACATTGCCAAATGCAACTATCGCCGGAATCGGAAATACACCACAGGGATTTTACAGAGGTACTCCGGGTATATATTCAGGAATTCCGGATTCCGTAAATATTTATTTACACAGGACAGACTTCCCGAATATCAAAGTTGATTCTGCTTTTATCACTTTATCAAATAGTTGTGAGACTTTTCCTACTTTCTCAAAAGCACTTTCAGGAAATTATTATATAGTGGTAAAGCACAGAAACAGCATTGAGACATGGAGCAGATCAGGCGGTGAAGCATATACCAGAGGCGGATTTTTTTATTTTGATTTTCTTGAAGTAAATTATGCTTACAATAATAACCAGTTTCAGATCAACTCAACAAATAATCTCTGGGGAATGTATGGCGGAGACTGTAATCAGGACGGTGTAATTGAAATTGCCGATCTCTCGATAATCGACAATGACGCTTTTAATTTTGCCGGAGGATATATAGTCTCAGATGTGAACGGAGATAATTTTGCCGATATCAATGATTATGCAATTGCTGACAATAATGCATTTAACATTGTAACTATTCAGGCACCTCCGGGAGCAGCACCGCCACCTGCTGAGGATAAAAATATTAATCCTGTTTTCAAATCAGATGCAGAGAGAAATAAATATGAAATGTCTCTCAGAATCAGTAAAGAAAATAATGTTAAAAGAGAGGTCAAACAGGTTTCAACATCTGAACTCAATGAAGTCCTTAAACAAAGAAGTGAAAGAGATAAGCTGAGGACTACACCTTTAAGTAAAAATTCTGAAGTTAAAATTAACAGTGTTAACAGGACTCAAGTAAGAAGAAAATAAACTTTTTAATATTCCGGAATTAAAGATTAATAAAAAAGAAAGCCGTGGAGAAATTCTTCACGGCTTTTTTTAATTCTTAATTGAAGTTACGCATATTGAATTTTTTTGCTGATTACTTTTGAAAGTACTTCTGCGAAACGGAGTTTCGCTTGAAAATTGCATTTCCAAAAAGAGTTTGAAAACATGCATCTTCCGGTT
>DAORRV010000086.1:0-14760 GCA_035443185.1 Ignavibacteria bacterium
CAATTACAAGTTTAATTCAATTTATATAGAGTTGAAATCCTATGCTAAGATAGTTATTTTGTTTCCCAAAATACTCCTTATTAGTATGTTTCAAGTGGTTGAATAACTTGTAAACATTTGATGTCCATTATGAGGAATTTATTATTGGGAATAAAATAGTTTTTAAAGATCCAAAAATTAATTATTATAAAAATGGAAAGTAAAACTGAAAATGAAATAAAGGAAAGAATTGCTGATAAAAGCGATATGGTGCAGATTCCCGGAGGTACATTTTTAATGGGATCTGATAATTTTTATCCTGAAGAAAGACCTGTCAGGAAAGTTACTGTTGATGGATTCCTGATGGATAAATATGAAGTTACGAATGAGCAGTTTAAAAAATTCATAGATGAAACCGGTTATGTAACAGTAGCAGAGAGACCATTAAAACAGGAAGATTATCCCGGAGTACCCGCTGATAAACTCGCCCCCGGAGCATTGATATTTAAAAAATCAAATGGACCTGTCGATCTGAGTAATTATCATAACTGGTGGGTTTGGATGCCGGGTGCATGCTGGAATCATCCTAAAGGACCTAACAGTTCTGTAGACAGCCGAATGAAATTTCCAGTAGTTCATGTTGCATATGAAGATGCTGAAACTTTTGCTAAATGGGCAGGTAAAGAACTGCCGACTGAAGCTGAATGGGAGTTTGCTGCAAGAGGCGGACTTGATGGAAAGAATTATATCTGGGGTGATGAGGATATTCAATATTCAAAACCGGAAGCTAACACATGGCAGGGTGAATTTCCATATCAGAATTTATTGGTAGATGAATATGAAGGCACTTCTCCTGTAGGCACTTTTGCGCCGAACGGATACGGACTTTATGATATGGCAGGTAATGTATGGGAATGGACCTGCGACTGGTACTTAATAAATCTGACAGATGAGAATGCAGAAAAATTTAAATCCTGTTGCACACCAGATGAAAAAAATCCTAGAGTAATATCTCCTGAAGGCAGTTTCGATGAATGTCAGCCAAATGTGAAGATCCCCAGAAAAGTAGTAAAAGGCGGTTCTCATTTATGTGCTCCAAATTACTGTCTCAGATACAGACCTGCTGCCAGACAGCCTCAGATGATTGATACAGGAATGACGCATATCGGCATCAGATGTATTGTAAGAAAATAAATTATTTGAAAATAGATTATATACTTAAATGAGATTTAAACTTTTTTTTAGTATTGTAAATATCTCCTTAATTTTTTTTTTAAGTCAGCATTTTAATCATTTACAAGCTCAGGAACTGGAGCCCAGAAACTATGCTGTAATTCCAACCGGTATGAATGTTACTGCTTTAAATTATACTTACTCTTCGGGAAATATAATTTCACAAGCTACCTCGCCGATTAAGGGACTTACCTTGATTTCTAATTCATTCTCAGCCGGTTATGTAAGATCATTCTCTGTGTTTGGTATGTTGAGCAAAATTCAGATTGGTGTTCCTTTTATATTTTTAAGAGGGACAGCTAAGCTTGCCGATAAAGATTCAAGTGGAACCAGAACAGGATTTGGGGATTCAAGAATTAGATTCGGAATTAACCTTCTCGGATCTCCCGCACTGAATCCTCAGGAGTTTGTATCACATAAGGAAGACTTTGTATTAGGTGCAAGCATAGTAGCTTCAGTGCCTACCGGTCAATATTCAATAGAAAAATTAATTAATTTAGGATCAAACCGTTGGGGATTTAAACCTGAAATTGGTATGTCCTATAAATACAGTTCTTTTTATTTTGAATTATATACGGGAATATGGATGTATACAAAAAATTCCGAATATTTGATAAATAAAACAGTTGAACAACAACCCCTATTTGTCTTCCAGTCACACATTAGTTATATTTTCCCATCGAAAATATGGATAGCTGCAGATATTGGTTATGCTAATGGAGGAGAGACTGAAGTAAATGGAATTTCCGCTGATAATGTACAGAATAATATAAGAAGTGGTTTTACAATTTCAGTGCCAATTGCCAAAGGTCATTCGGTAAAAGGATTATTCAATACCGGTGTGGCTACCAGAATAGGGGGAGACTTTACTACATTCACACTTGCTTATCAATATTCATGGTTTTAGTTAATAAATTCTTTAGCAATATAATCTGAAACATTTCATCAATACCGGTTTGTTTTAGTTCAGCCGTTTTATAAATATAAAAATACAGTTCAATCAATTTATTGACATCATCATCTTTCATGAACTTTAAGAAATGATCTCTAAAAAAGTATTTACATTTTGACAAAGTCATTTCAAACTAAATTAACTTGCTGGTTACCCGGGCTTCAGATTTTTGGAAATTATAAAAGTCAGTGGCTTTCAAAAGATCTGGCAGCAGGTTTGTCTGTTGCTGCGATTGCATTGCCGGTAGGAATTGCGTATGCAAGTCTTGCCGGACTTCCTACTATTTCCGGATTATACTCTTGTATACTTCCAATGATCGCTTATGCTTTGTTTGGTACTTCCAGGCAGCTGATGGTAGGACCGGATTCAGCAACCTGCATTTTAATTGCTTCCACTCTCGCCCCTCTGGCTGCTGCCGGTTCAGCACATTATCAATCTATATCTGTATTATTAACAATTATTGTCGGCGTGATGTGCGTGATCGCGGGAATAGCAAAATTCGGATTTATTGCAAATTTTCTTTCAAAGCCGATCCTGACAGGATACATTAACGGGCTGGCATTAAGTATCATTGCAAGTCAGCTTGGAAAGTTAAATGGTTACAATACTGAGTCGGGAGGATTTTTTAAAGTAGTGTATGAATACTTTTCAAATATTGAAAAAACCAATATGGAATCTATTCTTATAGGGATCACAACATTTGTTTTCTTAAGAGTTTTCAAAAAATATTTCAATAAAATTCCGGCACCACTTTTCGCTGCAATTGGCGGAATAGCAGTGGTGATGATATTTGGACTTGCCAATAAAGGAGTTCAGATCGTAGGTGAAGTACCTTCCGGATTTCCTACAATTATTTTACCTGAAGTTCAGTTTGGAGAACTTGGTGCTTTGATCTCGCATTCTCTTGGTATAGTGCTGATCAGTTACTGCAGTGCAATGCTTACGGATAAAAGTTTTGCAATAAAAAATAATTACAAAATTGATGCTAATAAAGAATTTATAGCTCTTGGTGCTGCAAATATTTTCTCAGGACTTTCTCAGGGATTTGTAATCAGCGGGGCTGATTCCAGAACTGCTGTGAACGATTCTGCAGGTGGTAAGACACAACTTGTATCTGTTGTCGCAGCTTTGACGATATTAATGGTTGTTCTTTTTTTAACCGGTTATCTTACTTTTCTTCCTGTTTCTACTTTAAGTGCAATAATAATTTCTGCAGCTATTGGCCTTTTCAATCTTAAATATTTGAAAAAACTTTATTATGTAAGCCGTAGTGAATTTGTACTAGCAGTCATTACTTCATTGAGCGTTATAACCATCGGAGTATTACCGGGTGTACTGATAGCTCTGGGTATTACTTTAATAAGACTGATTGCAAAAGTATCAAAACCACACGGTGTAATACTTGGAAAAATGGATGGATACAGAAATTATATGGATATAAGTGAATACAAGGATGCTCAAACATTCCCGGGAATTTTGGTCTACAGATTTGAAGAATCGCTTCTTTTCTTTAATGTAGATTATTTCAGGAATGATGTAACTTCAATAATAAAAAAAGAAAAAATTAAATATCTGGTTTTGGATGCAAGTGCGATTTTAAGAATTGATATAACAGCTGCGGATATTCTTGAGGATATGATGTGTGAACTTTCAGAAAAAGGAGTTACTACTGTAATTACAAAAATGAAACCGCACGTCGAGCAGCTTTTGGAAAGATCCGGTGCAATAAAACCGGAAGATAAAAAAAAGTTGTTTGAGTCAGTTCATACTGCAGTTGATTATTGCAAGACCCTAAAATAATGGTCCAGATTAGAAAAATAGAATCTCCTGAAATTTTTTTGTTTTCCCGTATTTTTATTTGATTAAATATAAACTGATCTTTAAAAATGATTTATCTGATATGAAAATGAAAATGTTTCTTTCACAAAATATTATTAAAACTAAATTATTAAAAGTTAACTAACCGGTAAAATAACATTATTTAGTATTGAATATTAATATTCAGGTATTTTATGTAATTTCTCAAAATTTTTTTGTTAATTTTTTAAAAATTGAGTTAATTTAACTATAAGTTTTTGAGAAATTCAATTTCCAGTAAATGAAATTTGTTATTTTGATTTTAACTTTGATTCTGGTTTGTGGAAATATTAATGCAAAGGAAAAGAAATTTATTGAAAACGAATTCAATAACAGCATTTATTTGGGACATCAAAAATATTAATAATGAATTAAAAGGATTATTTGATTCTGCAAAAGATCCTTTTGATCCAATGCTGAATGATCTGGTAAACAGGAAAGTTCATTTACTTTTTTTCGGGTTTAAGTTTTAATCCAGCTATATCAGTTGTAATCGTATTTAAAGCTGCAAAATCCCTGTTTATGGGTGAGCTTTATGTAATAAATAAATCATGATCTAATCAATCTGTTTTCATATACTGCGAAAGGTCAGTTTAAATTTTCTTTTCAGTAAAATATTATTACTGACATAAATGACTGAAATATTAATTGGTAATTATAGATCTCGCGAATTAATTTTCAGCATTGGCGAAATTTTTTTAAAAATTATTTCTTAAAAACTATATTATTCATTTATAAAAACTAATTGAAATCTCACAGATCGGTAATTTCAGTTTTCATTATTTTCTTTATTGCTGCTTTTATATTACAAAAAGAAAGTACAGCACAAACTAAGTTAGGCATAACAACCGGATTCACATTATCTACAATAAGCGGTGATGCGCCAGATAATTCTGAATATTCTTCAAGTTCAGGATTAGTTTTGGGACTTACAGGTGAATTTAACATTACAAAAGATTTAAAAATAAATCTACAGCCACAATATTTTAGTAATAATTCGATAATTTCTTATGATTTAAACAGAAAAGAACCTATTGATAGTCTAAAATTAAATTTCCAGTATATTAGTCTCCCGATAATTTTGAAAGTCCCGGCATTAAGCAGCATTACATATTTTAATAGCGGATTTAGCATTTCATATTTGATGAATTCAAAGATCACGGATATTGATGGTGCAGATTATAATGTCGATCTTAATGATCTTGTAAATAAATTTAACCTAGCTATTTTATTCGGAGTTGGATTAAATTTTCCGGTTTATAAACAATTTGAACTTGAGTTTGAAGCAAGATACACTCAGAGTATTTTGAATCTGAGCAACGGATCGACTTCATTTGTAGGAACACTACCAGACAGATATAGATCCAGCGGATTTATGATACTGGCTGATATAATCTATTCATTTAAATAAAAAATTGATCGATGTTTATTAAAATTATTTATACAGTTTTATTCATATGTGTATTTACTATTAATTTGAAAGCACAAAACAATAGTGATGTTAAAATTTCAGATCGGGATTTACCTGAAATTACAAAGCCAAATTTAAACGGACACAACTTTATAATTACTTCATCATTTAAAGGTCCATTCATAAGTACATCAATCAAAACATTATTAGGTGCAGGGCAGACACTTGGTCTTGAATTACCGGCTGTCAGACTGGATACTTTTACATTGAACCGGGACATTGGATCTATTCTTATAACCAGTCTTGATGTGGAATATGAAGCTCAGATAAGAGAATGGCTGTCATTTTATTTAAGTTATCAGATCTATGGAAGATTAGGAACGAAGACAACCACTTTGGTAGCGCAGGGAGTCAATCTTGCTTCGGGATATCAGATAGGTATGATGTTTAAGTTATGGGAAAAGAAGAATATGCTTTTATCAGGCACTGTAAATGTAAGTAATAAAAGTTATACAATTATAGATCTTGAAAATTATATAAGCGGAATTATAGAAAACGGATTCGATGAAAATGATTTACTTGTTTATTCCATCCCTTCATTAAGTGTCCTGGGAGGAGCAAATTATGCCTGGGCGATCGACAGATCCTGGGGATTAGTTGCAACATTGGAATTGGGATATGGTGAATCGATCAATAAATCATCAAATGATAATTTTTTAATAAATACAGGTGTTTCAGTTGATTTTGATCTTCTTCCAAGAAGCAAAGTTCCTATTGGATTTAATCTTGGATATTACAATAACTCTTTTCCTGCTCTATCAGGCGATAGAATAGGAAATCCTCAAAATTTCTTTGGACAAATTGCTTATACAGGTAGAAATGATCTTGCGGCAGGCTTTGAATTATCGTATCAATTTTCAAAACCTGAAAGTTACAATACTGACGGAAAAGTAACAAAATTTTTAACAATTTACGGCAATTTAAAATACTATTTTTAAAGAACTGGAGATGTATATATTTCCTACAGATATTGAATTGATATAATATTGACCATAGTGTACTTATTCAGATAAAATTCATTTTAACAGACAAACTAATCTCCTGCTTATGGTTATTAATTTTTGTATTTTTCACTTTATATAAAACTGCCCTTGTAGCTCAGGTGGATAGAGCAGCAGTTTCCTAAACTGCGGGCCGGATGTTCGAGTCATCCCAAGGGCACAAAATTCATAGCAAACCTAATTTTCACCCTTAATAAATATGAACAGCAGTAACAAAGTCGCATTAGTAACCGGCGGTGCCAGAAGGCTCGGTAAACATATTTCGCTTTCTCTGGCTGAATCCGGATATGATATTGTCCTAAATTATAACGAAAGTGGAAAATTAATATTAGAGAAGATTTTAAAGAACTTGTCAGAATTTAATGTAAATGTTACAGCCGTAAAATGTGACCTTACTAAAGTGAAAGAAATAAAAAAAATGTTTTCAGTAGTAAGTCTGAAATACGGAAAACTTGATCTGCTGGTAAATAATGCTGCAGTCTTTAAAAAGTCTGATTTTTTTGAAACTACTGAAAAAATGTATGACAATTTTCTTGATACAAATCTGAAAGGTATGTTCTTTTGTTGTCAGGAAGCTGCTAAGATAATGTTGAAAAGTGAAAATAAAATTAGTAGAATAATAAATATTGCTTCACTCGGAGCGATTGAAAACTGGACAGGGTATATCCCATATTCATTGGCTAAAACAGGAGTAATAAAACTTACATCACAGCTTGGAAAAAAACTTGCTCCTGAAATTATTGTAAATGCAATTGCGCCCGGCACAATTGAAATGGAAGATGAAGTAAATGCTGATAAAGAAAATATTAACAAATACCCAATGAAAAAATTTGCAGATACCGGAGATATTCTTTCATTGGTAAAATATCTTGCTCTTGAAAATAAATATATTACAGGTCAGACCTTTATTGTAGATGGAGGGAAAAGTCTCTGAAAATAAAACAGGTAAATACACAAGAATAAATTTTTAAAATAAAATTAATTAATGAAATTTTTAAACAAGTCTCCGAAAGCCTATCATGATCTGGATTTTTTAAATTCACCTCAGGCAAGAGATATCAGAATTTTAACAGAATATAAAGAGCCTCTCGAAAGATTCAAAAAACATAAAATATACAACACAGTTGTTTTTTTTGGATCGGCAAGAACATTACCCCGCAAGACTGCTTTAAAAAATCTGAAAGAAATAAATAATATAATAAATGGAAATGAAAATGTCAGTTTAACGTTGCAAAAACAATTAAAAAGTGCAGAGACAGATCTTTTGATGTCAAGATACTATGAAGAGACAGTTGAACTTGCTGAGATGATGACTAAATGGGCAATGAGTCTTGGAAAGCCGCATAAGTATGTTGTTTGTTCAGGTGGTGGTCCGGGTATCATGGAAGCTGCAAACAAAGGTGCTACAAAAGCAAAAGGTCTTTCAATTGGTCTCAATATATCACTTCCATTTGAGCAATATCCGAATCCTTACATCACTCCTGATCTTAATTTTGAATTTCATTATTTCTTTATGAGAAAGTTTTGGTTTGCCTATCTTGCAAAAGCTCTTGTAATAATGCCGGGTGGATTTGGAACTCTGGACGAATTGATGGAAATTCTGACACTTATACAGACTGAAAAACTCAGAAAAAAATTCACAGTTGTAGTCTATGGTACAGAATTCTGGAATAAGATTATAAATATGCCAATGATGGCTGAACTAAATGTGATCTCACCTGAAGATCTGAAACTTTTTAAATTTGTCGATAGTCCTCAGGAAGCTTTTGAATTTCTTACTAAAGAATTACTTAAAAATTACATTAATAAAAAGTTTAAGAAATGATTATTAGCATGACTGGGTTTGGGAAATCCGAAGGTTCTTATAAAGGTAGAAAATATTATGTTGAGATCAGATCTGTTAATAACAGATACAGTGACCTGAGTTTAAGGTATCCAAGACAGTTTGCATCTTATGATTTTGAACTTAAAGAAATCGTTAAAAAAAAAATTTCCAGAGGTAAGATAAGCGTAAACATCACTGCTGAAAGTCAGGAGACAGCTATCGGAAATCTAAATTTGGATTCTGTACTTATAAAAAAATATGCAGAAGAATTAAATAAAATTAATTCGCTTATTGGATCTGATGAAAAGGTCAGACTTGAGCATATTCTTAGACTTGCTGAAATGTCGAGTCCTGAAGTTTCAACAGAATCTGATGAATCCGAAAAAATTTTTCTGTTTAAACTTATTGATAAGGCTGTCGAGGATCTTAACAATATGAAAAAGAAAGAAGGAGACGCTTTAAAAAAGGATATTATAGAAAGAATTAATTTTATAAAAAAAGATTCTGAAATTATCACAAAACTTTCATCTAGTAAGACCAGTGTTTTAAGAAAAAAATTAAAAGATAAAATAAATAATCTGCTTTCTGACAATAAACTAATAGATGAAAGCAGGCTTGAAACAGAGATAATTTTATATGCTGAAAGAATTGATATTACCGAAGAGCTGATCAGATTAAAGAGTCATATTAAATATTTCACAGACAATATTAAGTCAAGCGAACTTTCCGGCAGGCGATTGAATTTTCTCACACAAGAGATAAACAGGGAAGTAAATACAATTTCTTCAAAATCTATGGACGCTGAAATTTCTCAAAGAGGAGCTGTAATGAAAGAAGAGCTTGAGAAGATCCGTGAACAATTACAAAACGTAGAATAAATATATCAAATGCTTTTTGTTATAGCAGCTCCCTCAGGAGCAGGAAAGACGACTATTGTAAGAGAGATATTAAATAAGATCCCTGGTCTGATTTTTTCTGTTTCAGCGACTACACGAAAAAAGAGAGAAAAAGAAGAAAATGGAATTGATTATTTTTTTTACAGTAAGGATGATTTTAGAAAGATGATAGATAAAGATGAATTAATAGAGTATGAGATCATATTCAAAGGAGATTATTACGGTACATTAAAAAAACCTGTCGAGGAATGTTTGGAAAACGATAAAAGTATGGTTTTCGATGTGGATGTAAACGGTGCCCTTGCCATCAAAAAATTATTTAAGGAAAAAGCAGTCCTGATCTTCATAAAACCTCCGGATAATGAAACTTTAAAAGAAAGATTAAAGAAAAGAGCTACTGAAAGTACTGAGCAGATAGATGAGAGAATAAAAAGAGTAGATTTAGAAATCGGAAAAGCAAAAGAATTTGATTATATTGTATTAAATGATAATCTTGAAAAAGCAGTAGCTGAAGTAGAGGAAATAATTTTAAGTAATAAAAATAAATAATTAAATATGCCAATAGAAACCTTAGATTTGGAGAAATTCGAATCAAAAACAGCAAATCTTTATGAATCAATAGTTGTAGCTTCTTTAAGATCCAGACAGATCAACGATTCTATGAAATTAGAATATAACCAAAAACTTGAGCCATATATAGCAAAAGAAATAGAAGACGACACTATTATGAATCAGGATAAACTTAATATATCTCTGGAATTTGAAGTAAGAGAAAAGCCAACAATTAAGTCAGTTCATGAGCTGATGGATGATAAGTTGAATTTCAGATTTAAAAACGACAACGATAATAAGTAATACAGATCTCTTTAAATTTTATTTCACATTCAAAATATCCCTTTAATAACGGGATATTTTTTTTACATCTAAATATGCTAAAAGGAAAAAAAATACTGATCGGAATATCAGGAGGTATTGCGGCATACAAAATCTGTTTTCTTGTAAGATACTTTATAAAATCAGGAGCAGAAGTCAGAATTATTATGACTCCTTCTGCTGTAAATTTTGTTTCTCCTGTTACATTATCGGCATTATCTAAAAATGAAGTTTTAATAAACATGTTTCCCGAATCAGCAGATTTAAGAAAAGCAGAAAAGGTCGAAACGAAGACCTGGCATGTAAATCTTGGTTTATGGGCAGATGTTTTTTTAATAGCTCCGGCTACAGCTAACACACTTGCCAAAATTAATTTCGGAATTAGCGATAATTTTTTACTGGCATCAATTCTAGCAGCAAGATGTCCTGTATTTCTTGCTCCGGCTATGGATGATGATATGGTCAAAAACCCTGTTACAAAAAGAAATCTTGAATCTTTAAAAAGATTTGGATACAATATCATAGATCCGGAATTCGGTGAACTTGCAAGCGGACTTACCGGTGAAGGAAGAATGGCTGAACCTGAGACTATTTTAGAAATTATAAAGAATTTTCTTTTAAGAGAAAAAGATCTTAAAAATAAAAAAATTCTCATAACTGCCGGACCTACAGTTGAATTTCTTGACAGGGTGAGATTTATTACAAATGGCTCTACTGGAAAAATGGGGTTTGAAATCGCAAGAGCAGCAAGAGACAGGGGAGCAGATGTAACATTGATCTCTGGACCGGTTAATCTGAATGATATTGAAGGTGTGAAAAGAATAAATGTTAAGACTTCCGACGAAATGTTTAATGCTGTAAGATCCAGATTAAAAAATAAAGACCTTGTTATTATGTCTGCTGCAGTCGAAGATTTCGTACCTTTGAAAACTGGAAAAGGTAAGATCAAAAAAGAAGATAGTGAAAAGTTTATTTTTGAATTTAAAAAAGCTGTAGATATTCTGGAATATGCAGGGAGTAAAAAGAAGGAATTTAAGCTGATCGGATTTGCGCTTGAAACGGAAAATGAAATTGAAAATGCACGTATTAAATTAAAGAAGAAAAATCTTGATATGATAGTATCTAATAATCCGGATACAAAGGGTTCCGGATTCGGTACTGACACAAATAAAGTAAATTTTATTACAAACAAAAATATTGAAGACCTTCCTCTTATGAGTAAATACGAAGTTGGAAATGCAATTTTTGACAGATATCTGAAGATGAAATGAAAGATGAAATGAAAGATCGAAAAAATAATATTGTAAGTGAAACAATTGAATATCTGAAATTTGTAAAAAGGTATAATTCATTTCCATTATTCAATGACAGCTTATTAGTAGAGGATTTTTTGAAGAAGCTGGATGAAATTAAGAGAAATGATTGTTCTGAAGTTAAGATTAATTTAAAGGAAACTTTGAAATCTAACATTCAAAAAGTTAGAGAAGAAAAAGTGTATGTTGAAGTTCAAACTGAGGATATTGAGAAAGTAGTTAAAGGAGTTGTTTCAACTGGACCTGAATTAGTTAGAGATTCCGGAGTATTTAGTATTTATAAAAATCTTGAGGAATTAAATAATATTGTCTGCGAATGTACAAAATGTTCTGTACTTTCAGGCGGAAGAAACAGCGTAGTTTTTGGAAGCGGTAATATAAATGCTGATCTGGTAGTAGTGGGGGAAGCGCCGGGAGCTGAGGAGGACAGGCTGGGACTTCCATTCGTGGGTAGAGCCGGGAATTTATTAACTGATATTTTAAAAGCTGTTAACTTTTCAAGAGAAGAAGTTTATATTTGTAACATTTTGAAATGCAGACCCCCAGAAAACAGGAATCCAATGGCTGATGAAATATCCAATTGTGAACCTTATCTTTTTGCTCAGTTAAAACTAATAAAACCAAAGCTGATTCTGGCACTTGGGACATTTGCTTCTCAAACACTTCTCAGATCAAAAGAACCTTTGGGAAAATTAAGAGGCAGATTTCATATATATGAAGGTATAAAAATGATGGTTACATATCATCCTGCAGCGTTACTCAGAAATCCAAACTGGAAAAAACCGACATGGGAAGATGTAAAAATGTTAAGAGCAGAATATGATAAAATGAAATGAGATTATTAAAAAAATTTGTACAGAAAAAATTAAAATTTTATAAAAATTGAAAAAGAATTCAAAATATAATAAAAAGAAATCAAACCCTGATAAACCAGTAAATGAAGACATGGAAGTTGAGTTTACAGGTAAAATTCCACCAAATGCACAGGATCTTGAGACAAAAATATTAGGTTCGATATTAATTGATAATAATGTAATAAATGAGATCTTAGAATTTCTGGATTCAAAACATTTTTACAGAAAAAAAAATGAATATGTATTTGATGCTATAAAAAATCTTGATCATAAGAAGGAACCTATCGATCCAAATACTTTAAAAGAAGAACTTCAGAATACTGGTAATTTAGAAAAAATTGGAGGAGTAGAATATATAATTGATCTTACATCCTCAGTTTCGACATCAGCAAATGCAACTTATTATTCAAGAATAGTTCTTGAGAAATATTTACTTAGAAATCTTATTTCAATTTCTTCAGAGATCGCAGACAAGTGTTTTAATCCGACATCAAATACATTTTCAATACTTGATGAAGCGGAACAGAAGATACTTGATGTTTCAGAATCTCTTTCAAAAAAGAAAATCATATCAGTAAAAGATGAGATAGATAATCTAATGTTGATGCTAGCTGAGCAAAAGGAAAATAAAAGTGGTCTTGTTGGAATTCCGACTGGATTTACCAGACTGGATGATCTGACAGCAGGATTTCAGAATTCAGAATTAATAATTATTGCAGGTAGACCTTCGCATGGCAAAACAGCGTTGTCAATGAATATAGCTCGTAATGCTACAGTTGACCACGGAAAAACAGTAGCAATATTCAGTCTTGAAATGTCATTCAGAGAGTTGATTCTACGTATGTTATCCGGAGAAGCCCGTGTCAATGGAAAGAATCTGAAAACAGGAAAGACAACAACAGATGAATGGAACAGAGTTATGAAAAGTTTCCATAAACTAAAAACAAATCTTTACATTGACGATACAAGTGAATTATCAATTCTTGAGATCAGAGCAAAAGCCCGTAAAATGAAAAAGGAATTTGGGATAGATATGATAATTGTAGATTATCTTCAGCTAGTAAAGGGACCGGAGTCTGCTGAAAGAAGAGATCTTGAAGTTGCATATGTTTCACGGGGATTGAAAGCATTGGCAAAGGAGTTAGAAATACCTGTGGTTGCATGCGCTCAGTTAAACAGATCAATTGAGCAAAGAGGAAGTAAAGAGAAAAGACCGCAGTTAGCTGATCTTAGAGAATCCGGTTCTATAGAGCAGGATGCAGACGTTGTAATATTTGTTCACAGACCGGCAATGAGTAAAAGTCTTAACAAAGATGACCCGGATTATTTGTCAGAATTGAGAAAAGCTGAAATCATAATTGGCAAACAAAGGAATGGACCGATTGATGATTTTGATCTTGTATTTCTGAACGAATATGCAAAGTTTGAGAATAAAGAAATTCATCCGGTAATTGAGATACCTGATTATATTAAAACTGATGATCCTTTTTAAAATCAACTATTTAAAAATAAAAAAAACCCGGTCATTAAAGATCCGGGTTTTTTAATACCTAAATTAAAAAGAAAAAATCTGTTACGATTTTACATCTGACTTTTTCTTTGAAGTACATTTTGAACCGTCTTCACAATTTCCTGAAAGACCTTTTTCTTTTACTGAAGCAGAAATTATCTCAGGATTTGTTTCCTCAGCAGAAAAATATACTTTAACTCCTGTAGTTTTGGAAACATTACAAGTTTCACCGTATACTATGTTTTTTACTCCGCTGATCTGTTTTAGATCTGATGTCATTCCTGTTTTACAAGCATCGCAAGTTATTTTATCAGTATTGAATTCATATACTGCATATCCTGCATTGTCATCATCAGAAACACCACTGCTTGAGGTCTTACTGGAACAGTCACTTTTACTTTCTGAAGTTCCAGCAGTTTTAGTACATGTAGATGAACAGTCTTTTCCTTCTTTGTCATCTGCGATCAAATTATTGTTTTGAACATAAAAAATACTCAAAGCAACAATTACAACTAGTGAAGCAATTAAAAAAAGTTTTTTCTTCATTTTTTTTTTTGTTTAATTAATAAATAATATTTGAAAATTTACAATGTTTCATCGTCTAACGAATGTATCTCAATAAAAATTTCATTTTCATCTGAGTTACATTCATTTTTATTTCTTATTATTACTCTGTCCTTATTTTTGTTTTTATTACTAATATAACTTTTAACATTTACTTTCCATTTATTCGTATAATTCACTTTTGTTTCTGAATCTGAATATTCACAGTAATGAGAATTATCACATTCTTCAGAATAAGATTCATCAACATCTTCATTTAATTCAATTGTAGCTTCACCATCATTTTCTTCTACCGATATAGTTCCATTATTTAATTTTAAATTAACATCACCACCTGAGGTTTTACCGTTTTTTACCCGAGTTTGATATACATAATTGTATTCAAAGCCGTTTCCATTCTTAAAATCTTTATTTACAGTTGCAGAATAACAT
>DAORRV010000087.1:0-14204 GCA_035443185.1 Ignavibacteria bacterium
AAACTTGCAATAACAATTTTTAGTTTATTGTTTATTTTTGTAATTTCAATTTCTGATAGTTTAGCATTAAGCTGGTTTCAGAAAACTACAATTAATAATGATAGAAGCGGTACTATTACACTTTCATACTCGGCAGCAAATTCAGATCTAAAAGGTGCAGATATATATAGTTCTCTTCCTTTTACAGAAGATAAAATAAGAGCTGTTTTTACATCCGACAATAATAAAGTTGTAAATTTAAAGGTCACTAAAAAAAATGATTCATCATTTGTAAGTGTTGTTTTGTCATTTAAAAATATTATTAATTTAAAATCATCTCAGGGTTTTTCCCAAATAATTACTACCTGGTACAAGAATGGTGACAGTACTGTATTTATGTACGAAGTAGGTGGTAATGCAGAATTTGTTGATAATATAAATGCAAGTTGTACTTTTGAGTTACCTACAAATGAGATAACCAGAACAAACGGAATTAAGAAAAATGATAATGCATTTTCTTTGCAAATTAAACCTGGTAATTTTAAAACCGGTTACAAAATATTCGCTGTTTTTAAAAATTCAGCTGATACACCAGAAGATAAAACTACAGCAGGTAAAGATGAAAAGGAATCCGAAGGCAGTTGCGGATTATTTGGATTTGAAATGCCTTTTATTATTGGATTTGGAATGCTCTTTATGAGACGCAGATTTAAGAAATAATGAATTTACTTTTGATATATTTTATTAAAGACAGATTATTCTAACAATCTGTCTTTTTCATCTTAATAAGAATATTTTTAACAAAAAATCATGCCGGTAAAATCTTATGTTTAAATTGTTCAAAAAATCAGAAGACGATTCAATTATTGTTGGTAACATGATAAAACTTTTAAAGGACCTAAAAGCGAGAGGATTTGATCCCAAAACAATAATTGATGTTGGTGCCAATAACGGTGAATGGAGTAAACTGGCTGTTAAAATATTTAAGGATGCTAACTATTTCCTGATCGATCCGCTTATGGAAATGGAAACTGACCTCAGTGAATTCTGTAAGATACATCCCGGTTCAAAATATTTTATTTACGGAGTTGGTTCGAAGAAGGAAAAATTATATCTTACTTTAGGTGGCGTTAATTTAACCGGTTCCAATCTTATGTTTGGTGAAAATGAACTTCTTAAAAAGACTGATGAACAGAGGGAAATTGAAATTATAACTATTGATTCTCTGATTGATAATAATGAGATACCGTCTCCTGATTTTGTAAAGGTTGATATACAGGGATTTGAATTGGAAGCACTTAAAGGCGGTGAAAAATTATTTGATAAAACAGAAGTTTTCATCATAGAAACAAACTTCTTTGAATTTATGAAAGGTGTACCATTGGTTCATGATGTTGTTTTATATATGGCGGAAAGGGGTTATGTGATTTATGATTTCCCCGGTTTCCTTCGAAGACCTTTCGATGGTGCTTTAGCTCAAATGGATGTTTGCTTTGTAAAAAGAGACGGAGTTTTGAGAAAATCAAATGATTGGTATTAGTTTTATGTTATGAAATTTATTTATTCGCGTTTAACCTCTAAAAGCATTATCCGTAATTTTCACTAATATTTTTTTAAATATTTGTTTTCACAAAATACATTAATAATTTTCCCATAAAATCTATATAATCATTTTAATCATTTTTATATGTTAAATTTATCTTTCTCGAGATTTTATTTAGTTTTAATTCTCATTTCCTGCTTAAGTTCTTCAAATGTTTTTTCATTATCTCTTTATCAGGAATCTAAAATTAATATAGATAGAAGCGGAAGTCTAAAACTGAATTACTGGGAAAGCACTTCAAAGATCAAAGATTCGGAATTTTTTGACTCAACGCCGTTTACTGAAGACAAAATAAGGGAAATATTTTCATCGGAAAATAATGTTATTGATAAAATAACCATAAGTAAAAATAATCCTGACACCACTTTTGTAAATGTTTTTATTACTTTTAAAGATATTTTGAAAATTAACACTGCACCGGGGTTTTCAAAAACAAATCTAACATGGTATGTGACAGCTGACAGTATTACGTTCTTATGCAAGTTTGAAAAAAACAACGATTATGCAAAATTTAGTCCTGCAATATTCAAATTTGAACTTCCGGCAAAGGAAATTTTACGTTCTAGCGGTAAGAAAGAGAATAATTCTTTTTCAGTTAAAGTTGATTCGGAATATTTTCAAACCGGAACCACTATTTTTGCAGTTTTTAAAAAATCGGATAACGATAACTCATCTATACCATCTAATGAAAATGAATCTGTTGTGATAGAAAATGAAAATTCAGAATCAAATAAAAAATGTGGATTGTTTTCGATTGAACTTCCTATTCTGATATTGTTTGGATTATTTTACAACAAAAGGAATTACAGAAAAAATAGGTGAGTTAAAAAAAATTATTTTTTTCTGATTATAAGTGCAGTTTGATAACCATATGCTTCTTCCTCAACTGATACTATTTCAAATATAGTTTCCAACGATTTCCTTAAATATTCAATATCATAAAACACTTGCGAATCCGGTCCCCTTCCCCCTACTATTATATCGTAATTATTTTTGTTGTTTATGAATTCGGGAAATTTGTTCATATATATTGACAACCATTTATCCTGATATACTGTATCAAGAAGTTCTATTGTATGTCTGTCATTTATTGTGATATACAACATAGCATTTTTTGAAGATATTCTTCTAAGTTCGAGAAACCATGCATCTGCAAGATCATCAATGTGCGTAAATACAGAACCTGAATATATCAGATCAAAATAACCATCTTCAAAAGGAAGGTGTGGTACAGTAGTTGTGGTTGCGAAGTTAAACGGAGGTGTTAAATATTGATTTGCCCAGAAAATATGATCTGAGCTTATATCTGTTCCCCATATTTCACAGTTATTCGAATATTCTTTTAGCCATCTTATCATTCTACCGGCACCACAACCAAAATCGAGGATTTTAATACCATTCTTAATGGAAAATTCCGATTTTTCCAATAAGCTGATCATTTTATCTACCTGTATTTTTCCGTTCAGATATTGTTCTACAGTATCTCCATAACCTAACCATAATTCTTTTGGAGGAACCGGAAGCCCAAGTTCGCAATTAATGGTTTTTAGATTGGGCTTAGGTATGAAATAACTTTCCGAATCTTTATGAAAAGGGTAATACATTGTTCTGTAATAATTAGCTTCCTTTTCTTTTTGGATATATAATTTTTTATAACTGTCTATTTCTTCCTTTATAATGTTTTTAGTTTTACTTTTAACCCATTTTGTAAAAGATTTCGGAACTAACTTCATGATTAATATTAATAATTTTAATATTTTCTAAAAAATTTTTTCACATAATAAATCTAATAATCCAACATTATTTTTTTTGCCACAGTATATTGTATGACAATGGTTTGAATCCTTCATAAGGTTGTTTTACAGCATTTTTCCAGGTTTTATTATATGCTTTTTCTGACATTATATACAGATCTTCATCTTCTTTCATGATTTCAAAATCAATTAACTTATTAACCGGATTTTGATTCTTAAACAAATAATTTAAAAAATCATTTGTCCAGATAAAACTATACAAAAAAATTACATCAAAACAATGCAGAGAAAAACCACCGGATTTAGTAACTCTGTTTAAATCTTTAACAATATCTTCGAAATTTTCTTCTTTAGTGTTTGGGGAATCCTGAAATACTGAGATTGAAAAAACAAGATCAAAATAGTCATCAGGAAGTTCTTTATTGAAATTCCCGATATAGTCGTTAACTAATTTAATATTTGCTTTATTACTATCCTGATAATCATATTTATCAATATTCCAGCACTCATATTTGTTATGGAAATATGAAAGTATACGGGAATCAGCGCCTCCAATTTCAAGAATTTTGGCATTTTCAGGAAGATTGTGAACAAGAAATGAAAAGACAAGCAGATCCTGATAATTCTTCAGATCACAGATATTCGGATCTATTTTCTTTCCAAATAGTTTTATATCATAATTATCGAGTTCGAAAAGTTTAAAATGGGTTTTTTTGGAATAGGTAAAATTATCAAATTCTGCAGGGGATGTAAATCTATACATTGATTTTTTTAAGCATTTAATTTTTAAAGGATAATAATTAATTTACGTTTTTTATGCTATTTATTAAAGGTCATTTTTCAGCTTTAACCGAAATTTCACCGGAACTTATTTTATCTATTTAATTTATTTCAAACACAATTAAATTCAGAAATATCATATATAAAGTTTTTAAAACAAGCATATTTATTCTGTTTTTTTTAAATTTATTTTGTTTTACAGATAAAACAACCGCTCAAATTATTCAGATAAATCCTAGAATCGGTGAAGAAAAAACTTTTTTTGTCAGTAATTTAGGTGATGATCGTAAATCCGGATTGACAGAAGCTGAAGCCTGGAGAACCGTTGATAAAGTATCTAAATATAAATTCAAACCCGGAGATAAAATTCTATTCAGAGGTGGTGATATTTTTAACGGCAACATGAACTTTGACAATGATGAAGGTACTGACTTTGATCCAATTCGAATAACCTCCTATGGTGTTGGAAAAGCTATATTGCAAACAAATTCCGGAAGCTGTATTTCTATCATTAATAATGGTGGATTTATTATATACAATTTAGAGATAAAAGGATTATATGATCCGGACAAGGACTATTCAATAAATACAGGCAAACCTTATTCAGGAATTACTGTGTATTCTTATGCGAAAAAAAAATGTTATAATATTTTTATTATTGATTGTATAATAAGAAACTTTAGAAACTCCGGAATTTCAATCGGAGGAGATAAAAACCCTGAATATGGATATACTTTTGTTAAAGCTGAGAAAAACAGCATTTACAACTGCGGTGATATTGGAATTTTCATTTGGGGACTGGTTTATCAGAATATTCAAATAATTGGAAACACTATCCATAACATCAAAGGATTAAATCCTCATCCCCATGGTTTCAGTGGAAATGGCATAAGTCTTTCACATATTTATAATGCGGTAGTAGAAAGAAATTTGATTTTTAATAACGGATTATATGCCAAAAGATCCGGTGGTGGCGTAGTTACCGGTGAAAGTAAAAATATATATGTAAGATATAACGAAATTTATGGAATTAAATCCAATGACGTAGACGGAGATGCAATTGATTTTGACAACGGATCGGACAGTTGTATAGCAGAATTTAATTATACTCACCAGAATGAAGGTGCAGGATATTTAATATCCGGTGAAAATAAAGGGAGTGGAAGTGATTATAACATAATCCGCTACAACATTAGTAAAAATGACGGTTTGAAAAATGATCATGGTGTCATAAAAATATATTCACTTAAAGGAGCAGATAATAACAGGATCTATAATAATACTGTTATCACAACTTCAATTGGTAAAAACTCACCTTCATGTCTGAAAATACTAGGTCCCACTTCGAATACTTTAATTGAAAATAATATTTTTATTTCTGTTAATTCTGCCAAATTGATTGATATTGACAATTCTAAACAAACCAATTTGATCTTAAAATCAAATGCATATTTTGTAAAAGATGGAATGTTTATTGCAATTGTTTCAAATAATACATTCAGGAGTTATGATGAATTTATAAAAATAACAGGTTTCGAAAATTACAATTCAGTTCATACAGGAATTACAGAAAATCCGAAATTAAAAGATCCTTTTACAATACGTGATACAATTAACAATCCATACAATCTATATACATTGACTGCTTATCAATTATATTCTTTCAGTCCTTTGGTAAATGCAGGAACTCAAATCTTGGATATTTTTTCCAAAGCTGAAACTGACTTTTTTGGGAATAAATTGACCATAGAAAATCCTCCTGATATCGGAGCACATGAATATTGATATTACTTTATTAAAATTTCTGGACATATGCAATATTTCAATTAGTATTTTATTATCTGAAAGTGGTTTTTAATACTCATACTTTCCCCGGGAATTTTGTTTTATTTTACGTTTTTTATAAAATGCTTAATGACTATTATTGCATTTAAACAGCCTGTTTAACTATCAATAACATTACAAAAAAAAAATGAAGATAGCTGTTATGCAGCCGTATTTTCTGCCTTACATTGGATATTTTCAGCTCATAAATCTTGTAGATAAGTTTGTAATTTTAGATGACGTTCAGTTTATTAATAAAGGCTGGATAAACAGGAATTATATTTTACAAAAAAACAAACCGCTTTTGTTTACGATACCGGTCTCAAAGATGAATTCTAAAAGTCTGATAAGCGAAACAAAAGTTTTTTATGATTCAGGAAAGATCAGTAAATTTTTGAAATCAGTTAAATTAAATTATTCTTCATCTCCTTTTTTTAAAGAAGTTTTTTATTTACTGGAAAATATTTTCAGGGAAAAATATACCGGAATTTCGGGTCTGGTTCTGTCCGGCTTATATTCGGTAAATGATTATCTGAACATAAATACTAATATTATCAAGTCATCTTCTGTGTATAAGAATCAGCAGCTTAAAGGTGAAGAAAGGATAATTGACATTTGCAGACAGGAAGGTGCCGATGAATATTTTAATCTTTCAGGAGGCGTTGATATTTACTCAAAAGAAAAATTTGAGTCTGAAAATATAAAGCTGAAATTCATAAAGACAAAAGAAATAAGATACAAGCAGTTTGAAAATGAATTCACAGGGCCGCTGTCGATAATTGATAATCTGATGTTTAATTCACCTGAAGAAGTAAAAAAATCTTTACTGGAGTTTGAAATATTATAATAGAAATAATGTAAGTGAAATGCAAAAGATCCTGAAATGAGTATGCACAGTATGATCCCGGCAGATTCTCAGGAATGGGACGATGTTATAAAAGACATCAGACATTCTTTTGCTCATACAAGAGAAAGCTGTCATGCAATGAGTCTTACTTCGGGTTACAAAACTTTTCTTTACGTTTTTGAAAAAGACGGCATTAGGATAGTTTGTCCGGTTGCTGAAAGAGATTTTAATGGTTATAAAGATATTGTTACACCTTATGGATTTTCAGGATTTACCGGAACAGGAAATCATCCGGAGTTCAAAAATTACTGGAAGGAATTCGTTAAGGAAAAAAATTATGTCTGCGGATACATCAGTCTTAATCCCCTCTTTGCCGATAAGGATTTATACAATACCAATGAAGCATTCAGCAGTACGAATTTATTTTTTCTGGATCTTAATAAAAGTCTGACAGAACTTTACGAAAATCTTGACTCAAACAGGAAAAGGATAATTAAGAATTTCAAAAAAGAGGAATCCTGTTTTATGTATGACAAGTCTGAGCTGACAGAATTTTTCATTGCAAATTATTATGATTTTCTGAAAAGCATTAATGCTTCCGAAGCATCTTATTTCAAAAAGGAAACACTTGAATATATTTGTGATCTTGATAATGTATTCATGGCAGGAGCTGTCGAAAATGAAAAGATCGCTGCCGTATATATTTTTGCACATACAAAATATTCAGCGGACTGTTTATTCAATGTACCTCTTCCTGAAGGCAGGAAATATGCGCCGACCCTGCTATGGGCCGGATTGAAGTATTTTATGAAAAAGAATATTCCCGTACTCAATCTCGGCGGAGGTCTGAAAGAAGATGACAGCGTTGCATTATCAAAGGAAAGATTCGGAGCTTTTAAACTCCCTTTTGTAAATCTTAAACAGATCTATGATACAGATAAATATTTTTCTATATGCTCGGAAGTCAATGCGGATCCAAAAAACATTGAGGGATACTTCCCTGCTTACAGAAAACCGGTTCATAAATAAATTGAATTTTAAATTTTCAAAAAATAAATCTAATTAAAATTGTTTGTAAAGTCAGCAAAATTTTATGATGCATTGTATCATTTTAAAGATTATAAAAAAGCTTCTGATAAGTTAACTTCATTTATCAGGAAATATAATCCCGGAGCCGGAACTCTTCTCGATACAGCCTGCGGGACCGGTAAACACGTTGAGTTTTTAAAAAATGATTTTGAATGTGAAGGTCTAGATATTAACAAAGACCTGCTGGATATTGCAAAAGAAAGATGTCCGGAAATAGTATTTCATGAAAGCGACATGACGGAATTTCACACAGGTAAAACGTATGATGCAGTCTGCTGTCTCTTCAGTTCCATAGCTTATGTAAAGACTTATGAAAATATGTGCAAAGCATTTTCCGTTATGACTGAACATTTAAATCCAAACGGTCTTCTGATCATCGAACCATGGTTCAGCAAAGAAACTTATTTTACAAATACGATCACAGCAAATCATTATGATGAGAAGGACATGAAACTTGCATGGATGTATAACAGCATATTAAAAGATGATATGTCGGTTCTTGATATTCATTATCTTGCAGGAACTGCTGAAGGTGTTGTACATTTCAATGAACTTCATGAACTTGGATTATTTGATGACACTCAATACAGGAAAGCGATGACAGATGCCGGACTTGATGTTCACTATGATAAGGATGGTCTTTTTGGAAGAGGCATGTATATAGGAATTAAAAATTAGTAAAAATTAGTTTATTTTAATCCTTACTCAATTTATCTCAAACAATTAAACAATTAAAATGAAGGTCAGCGTCTGGATGTCTGCTTACAATCATGGGAAATATATTTCCCGATGTCTTGATTCTGTACTCATGCAAAAAACAAATTTTGCATTTGAGGTTGTGATTGGAGAAGACTGTTCTCAGGATAATACCCGTGATATAATAATTGAGTATGCGAATAAATATCCGGAGATTATAAAACCTTTTCTTCCGGAAAAGAATATAGGGATGATGCAGATGGATGTTGCTACTTTTCCACTATGCAAAGGTCAGTATCTTGCACTGCTTAATGGCGATGATGAATGGACTGATGAGAATAAACTTCAGATACAGACTGACCTGCTGGACAGTGACAAAGCAATTTCGATGTGTTATCATCAGTCGAAAGTGATTGATGAAATTACAGGACAGGAATGGGACACTGAGTTTACAGGTGAAGGGAATGAGTTATCGGTGGAAAAATTGTTTCTCGGATTTAATCCGATCATGACAGCATCTGTCATGTGCAGGAATATCGGGGCACTTCCGGAATGGTATGAAGAGCTTCCGTACGGTGACATGCCGCTTTATCTTATTCTTTCAGAAATGGGAAAGATAAGTTATATTGATAAAGTAATGTGCAGATACAGGATCCATGCTGCAGGGAACTGGCAGGGCGATTCTCTGAAAAGTAATTTATTAAAAGATTTAAAATATTATAATTTTATAAATAAAAAATTCGGATTCAGATATAATTCTTTTATTTCAAAAATACTTGCACTCAGATATTTTAGTCTGGTATTATTAAGCATACGAAATGATAATCCTGCTGAAGCAAAACATTACTATAAAAGTCTGTTGATCAGTGACACGGGATTTTTAATTTCACATAAAAAAGACATACTTGACTTATTTAAAATTCTATACGAGAATGAGGATAAAGAAATGTTTAATGAATTGATCAACACCGATCCCGGATGGAAAATAAGCTGATGTATATAATTTATTCAAAACGATCATAATAAAATGCAGATAGATCTCAGCAAATCCTTAACGAAATTTTTACCTGTTAATCCGTCTGAAAAGCGTCCGCTTTGGTCGGTGATGATCCCTGTATATAACAATACTTCATTCTTAAGTCAGCTTCTTGAAAGGGTCTTATCACAATATAAAGATTCCGATCAGATGGAAATATTTGTAATTGACGACTGCTCAGTAAGCGGAGATCCTGAAAGTGTTGTATATAAATTTGGCAAAGGAATTGTAAAATATTTCAGACAGCCGCAAAATGTTGGTCATTCAAAAAATTATGATACCTGCATCAAAAAAGCCAAAGGGAAATATATTCATATTCTTCATCAGGATGATCTGATAAGGGAAGGATTTTATGCAAGGATGGAAAAGTCATTTAATGATAATCCTGATATCGGAGCTGCATTTTGCCGGCATATTTTTATTGATGAAAAAGGAAACTGGCTTTGGATATCTGAACTTGAAAAGGAAGAAGACGGAATTTTGGATAACTGGCTGATGAAGATCGCTGAAAAGCAGAGGATACAATATGCTTCAATGGTAGTAAAGAGGAAAGTGTATGAGGATCTGGGAGGGTTTGTGAATAAGGAAACCGCCGGTGAAGGCTGGGAGATGGCAGGAGAGGACTGGGAGATGTGGGTAAGAATTGCTGCAAAATACAGAGTAGGTTATGTAACCGAACCGCTCGCTGAATACAGAATACACAGGGCTTCAATGACAAGCAGTCTTGCAAAGTCAGGGCAAAATGTAAAAGACATTCACAGAATCATTGATATATTTTCGCAGTATATACCCGAAGATAAAAAAGATCTGGTAAAGAAATCCGCTGCTAAACATTATGCAAACTATACTTTTGAAAATTCCAAAAAAATACTGCAAGATACAGATGATCCTGCTGCTGCTGAAGCTCAGCTTAACGAAGCTCTAAAACTCGATCCGGAAATTTATTCCAAAGACATTTTACTTTATTCAAAATTAAAGGACCTCATAAAACTTGACGGTATATCAATTGTTTTAACAATAGAAAATGATGCTGATGGAGTGAAAGATTCTTTAGATGAAATAAGTTCTCAGCTAATACCTGAAGGAATTAAGACTGAGATAATTTTTGTAGATAACGGTTCAACTGATAATACTTATCAGACTGCAAAGAAATTAATTTCAAACGATCTTTACAAAGGCTCGTCAGTAAAACTGATCCGGCAGGAATATTCTGATTTTAATTCAGCTTTAAAAACTGCATTCAGCAAGGCTGAATTTGAAAATATTTTGGTATGTAATGGCAGGTTTAAACTCAGTTCTGATTTTCTTGCCACCGGATATAAAATTTTCAAAGAGGATAAAAATGCTGCGTTGATCAGAAGTTCAGCTGATATATATACAGACGGCAAACTTCCGTCATGGATCAATGAAAAACTTTTATACTGCAGATTCAGAATAGATAATAAAGGATTCAGAAATGACAATGATCCTTTTTTAATAAATGGTTCATTTATAAGAAAAAGTGTGTGGGGGAAAATTTTAGACGGAGACATTATTCCAGACTTATCGGGCATAGTCAATAAATCCGTATCGATTGAATCTGAACTCCCGGATCTGCTGATAAAAATTGGATTCAAAACTGTAAAAGCCAATGATCTTGTTTATAAAAAGTATATACCTGCAGATAGTCTGAAGTATAGTGAGTTCAGAGATTACTTTGAAAATGAAGGCAGGATATCTGCCGGTAGCAGAAAAGGAAATATTGAGATCAGAAGAGCTTTAAGATTATTCAGAAAATTTAATAATGCTGCACTTCAAAATAACTCTTCTGAAAATTCACAGGACATAAACTTAATATATGCACGTTATTATTCTGAAAGATTAAAGTCTTTGTTAAATAACCGTACTCTCAATAAAATTGAACAGACTTTCTTGCTAAGATCTCTGTCAAGAATATCTGATCATAAACTATTCAGAAATGATTACAGGCAATTTTATAAAGAGCCGGCAAGAAAAGGTGTATCTGTTATTATAAATATCCGTGATCATAAAAATTTTCAGCCGGTAATTTTCAAACAACTTTCGGGACAGAACACAAAATCTTATGTTGATCCTGAAGTAATAGTAACTGTTAATAATTCTGATGAAAATAAAATAAGTTTATTAAGTGATAATATAAAAAGCGAATGGAAAAAATACAGTAACAGAGAGCTCAGATTAAATATCCTGAATTTTCAGGAAGAACATAATTCTTTTAAATTAAAGAAGGCTATTGAGAATTCTGTAAATGAATTTCTGATATTTTTTGAAGATGATGAAATCCCTGAGTTGGATTTTCTGCAAAATGCAGTAAACCTCCTGCGATTAAACGATCATCGATATATAGCCGGAGGTTATGATGATATTCAATTCGAATCCGAACCGCCAGAATGGTTTGAAAGATTTTCCAGATATTTCTTTGACCACCGGACTCCCCTGATTTCTCCAAAAGATATTAATTCTCTAAATAATATCAGATTCAGTAACGGACTTGTCATAAATAAAAAATCGGCTGAAAAATTAATTGATACAGAATTAAGTGAATTGGATTCGACCGGCAATATTTTTTCAACATCAAAGCAAATTCAGGAAAATGACTTCCGATTATCTTCTGACCTTAAGCTGAAAAAATATTTTACAAAAGAGGAAATAACCTGGGATAATCTAAGGACAATTTGGCGCAACAATGGAATTAAATATCAGATTGAATTTGATAAAAGATCGGAAAAAGAATCAGCAAAAATTCCTTTCCAGCTAAGAAAAACACTTAATGATCTTAGAAAATGCGGTTATAAAAATTTATTAAGTTATAATAAAACTCATGAAAATAATTTACAAATCTTACAAATAGAATACAACTTGGGAAAACTAGACACATTGCTGAACCAAAAAACCCAAAACCCCAAAAGGCAAATAAGACTAATCAAGAAAGGAGCAAGAAAAAAAGATCACAGATATTTACTGAAACTGACAAACGGCATCAGCCATAAGGTCGAGAGGAAAGGTGTATCAGTGATCATCTGCTGTTATAACAGCGCAAAACTTCTGCCTGTAACACTGGAATATATGAGCAGGCAAAAGACAAAAAATTATGTCGACTGGGAAGTAGTAGTAGTCAACAATAATTCATCAGACAACACATCTGAAGTTGCAGCGGAAGAATGGCGTAAATATCCTGAGTGCAAAGGACAGCTCAGAATTGTAAATCAGCCTGTACCAGGCTTGAGCGCTGCAAGAGAAAAAGGAATAGAAACATCGAAGTATGAATACATGGTATTCTGCGATGATGACAACTGGCTTCAGGAAAATTTTGTACAAAATGTCGTCAGTGTAATGAGAAGCAATCCTGAGATCGGAATTGCCGGAAGCGAAACACAGGAAGTATGTGAAGTCGAACCACCTGAATGGTTTCACAAATGGAAAAACTGGAGCTATGCAGTCGGCGAACAATTTGAAAGAGCCGGAGACATTACATGGTCGAGAGGATTTGTATGGGGCGCAGGTATGGTGCTTCGAAGGGAAGCTCTGAATCAGTTATACAACGAAGGTTTCAAATCACTTCTCACTGACAGAAAAGGAAAAGAACTTGCATCAGGCGGAGATACTGAACTTTGTTATGCTCTCAGACTTGCGGGATGGAGGATCTGGTATGCACCTGATCTGAAGCTCAAACATTACATGACAGCTCCGAGACTTAAATGGGATTATTTCCTTAAGCTATGGAAAGGATTCGGCGTCAGTACAGCAGGACTTGATACATATTTAAATGTAATTCCATCTGATATGATTGAAGGAAATTACGTAACCGTAAAAAAAAGCTGGGAAGAAAATTACAAAGACACGCAGCAGAAGTTGAAAGATTTTGGAAAGGACAAAGTTAAAAATTATCAGGAGCTGCCGGAGGGAGACCCTGACGTACCGTTAATAGTTTTTAATCTGGCAAGACAGGAAGAATTAAAGAGGATAAAAGATCTATATAAAAAAAGGATTGAAGAGACAGACAAAGCAAACTGGAAAAGAGATTTTCAGCAGTTACGGTTAAAAAATAAAAAGTATAAGGTTAAGTCAGCAGAAGATAAGACAGTCTGGCCGTGGGTTGATCAGTACGATGAGATTGATAATGAAAATATTACCGAAGATCTAAAGATCAGCATTCTTACTCCATCATATTTGTCAGAGGATAAAATAGAAAAAGCTATACAAAGTGTGATCAGACAGGGTTACAAAAACTATGAGCACATAGTAGTCGACGGCGGGTCTAAAGATAATACAGTAAATATCTTAAAAAAATATCCACATATCACATGGGTTTCGGAAAAGGATAAAGGACAATCAGATGCAATGAACAGAGCTTTTGAAATGTCAACAGGTGATCTGATTTGTTATTTAAATTCTGATGATTTTTTCGAACCAGGAGCGTTTGCGAAAGTTGTAAAGGAATTCAATCTTCATAAAGAGATCGATATGGTAGTTGGCAATCTTATACTTGATATGAAAGAAGGACCGATGATCATTTATCCTGAAAAAGATTATAAAAAGATAATGCTGTCATTCTATTATTCTTTCCCAATAAATCCT
>DAORRV010000088.1:0-14060 GCA_035443185.1 Ignavibacteria bacterium
ATTAAACATTTATAATTGAAAATTAAAAAGTGGTTTGAAATTCAGAAATTAAAAACATATTTTTGTAACTTATTGATTCAAAAAAAGATTAAGGGCGATTAGCTCAATTGGCTAGAGCACCTCGCTTACACCGAGGGGGTTATAGGTTCGAGTCCTTTATCGCCCACTTTAATTTCAGAAAATAAGTACTCCGCTGCATTCAGGATTACTTATTCTTTTTTAAACCTCTCACTAAATTAAAAAACATCTGAAAATTCTCATTGAAAGATCCGTATTCAAATTTAATTTTTAATGAAGAATAAATTATTATTTCTTGCATCTCTTTCCTTTGTTTTTATAATAAGTCTCTTTACTGATAACATCGATCCATATTATTATACCATTCTTATTTATATTGGTATTAATATTATTCTTGCTTCCAGTCTTAATTTAATCAACGGTTATACAGGTCAGTTCTCACTCGGTCATGCTGGTTTCATGGCAATCGGAGCTTATTTATCTGCATCGATCAGTACATACTTTGCGCCATTTTTTATAAATAATTTTGGCACAGGTGTTTTCGGCGATACGATCTCTTTTGTAATAGTGCTGATCATAGGTGGTATTGCAGCAGCTTTTGCAGGAGTCATTGTAGGCGTTCCGTCATTGAGACTTAAAGGCGATTATCTTGCAATTACTACATTGGGATTTGCCGAGATCATCAGAGTAATAATTCAGAGTCTTGATGTGGTAGGAGCATCGCAGGGATTTCGCGGAGCATACATTTTTGAGAATGGAGTGAAGGCAGCGATAATCCCTGCTGATATGTCTACAGTTCCTTACGAATTTTTTACCATCCCAAAATACACAAATTTTTTCTGGGCATTTGGTTTTGTAGTAGTGATAATTTTCTTTATAAAAAATCTAATGAGCTCATCATACGGCAGAGGATTCCTTGCTGTGAAAGATGATGAGATAGCTGCAGAATCAATGGGAGTCAATACAACTAAATTCAAAGTCACTGCATTTGTCAGCGGAGCATTCTTTGCCGGAATTGCCGGCGCATTATATGCACATTTTAATCTGTATCTGAATCCTGAAGATTTTAATTTTTTGAAGTCAGTTGAGATTGTAGTAATGGTGATACTCGGTGGAATGGGAAGTATGATCGGCGTAATAATTGCTGCAGTACTTCTGACGATACTGCCCGAATTTCTCAGAGGCATTGCTGAATACAGAATGATAATCTATGCTTTACTTTTAATTGTTATGATGATACTGAGACCGCAGGGATTATTCGGAGTTCAGATAAGATCAAGAAAAAAAAAGAAATAAAATAAAATGAGCTTACTCGAAATAAAAGACTGTACTATGAGATTCGGCGGATTGACATGTGTCGATAAGCTGAATACTCACGTCGGCGAAAATGAACTGATCGGAATGATCGGTCCGAACGGCGCAGGGAAAACTACAGTTTTTAATATTATCACCGGTGTATATGATCCGACAGAAGGGGATGTGCTTTTCAAAGGTAAAAGTGTCGTACCTTTAAAACCATTTGAAGTTGCTGAAGTAGGTATCAGCAGGACATTTCAGAACATCAGACTTTTTAAGAGCCTGAGCGTCCGCGATAATATCAGAGTATCATTTGTAAAAAGCATTAAGTCAGGATTTTTCCTTTCGACATTTCAACTTGGAAAATACGAGACTGAGGAAAGCGATATCGAAAATAAAATTGATGAACTTCTTGAGATTTTCGGGCTATCAGATGAGGCAGATGAATATGCGAGTTCCCTGCCCTATGGTGATCAGAGGAAAGTTGAGATTGTCAGAGCACTTGCGACTTCGCCTCAGTTACTTTTGCTTGACGAACCTGCGGCTGGAATGAATCCGACTGAAAAAACTGAACTCATGAGTCTGATCAAAATGGTTAAAAATGAATTTAAGATTTCAATACTTCTGATCGAACATGATATGAAAGTTGTGATGGGTGTATGTGAAAGAATATTTGTACTTGATTACGGAAAAAAGATCGCAGAGGGAAATCCCGAAGTCATTAAAAAAGATCCGAAAGTGATCGAAGCTTATCTTGGGGAGACGCATCATTGATTAATCAGAATATTCTTGAGATAAAAGATCTGCATGTAAGCTACGGTGCTATTAAAGCTTTGAAAGGAATTAATTTAGTTGTCAAAGATGGATCCATCGTTACACTTATCGGTGCAAACGGTGCCGGTAAAACTACACTTCTCAGAACAATTTCTTCCTTGCTCAAACCTGTTTCAGGAGTCATAGAATTTGAAGGTAAAGATATTACAAATTTAGCTCCGGATAAAATTGTTGAACTTGGAATATCACAGTCTCCTGAAGGAAGAATGATATTCTCAAATCTTACAGTTAAAGAGAATCTGGAAATGGGTGCTTATATAAGAAAAGACAAGCACGGATTAAATGAAGATCTTGAAATTATTTACGAACTGTTCCCTAGAATTAAGGAAAGACTAAAACAATTAGGCGGTACCCTGAGCGGAGGTGAACAGCAGATGCTCGCAATTTCCAGAGCACTTATGTCCAAGCCGAAATTACTATTACTTGATGAGCCATCACTTGGTATAGCACCTATTTTAGTCAGAACTATTTTTGAACAAATAGTAGAACTAAATAAAAAAACAGGAATCACTATTTTACTTGTAGAACAAAATGCAAATATGGCGCTGTCAATTTCTGATTATGGATATGTAATGGAGACCGGTGAAATTATACTCGAAGGTGTTGCGCATTCTCTCGCTCAGAATGAAGAAGTTCGCAAAGCATACTTAGGTGAATGATCTGAGATCAATTTTAAATTTTAAATATTAAATAAAAAATTATGCAATTTATAAAATAAGTTGAATAATTAAACTTAATGTTTTCAATTTGAATATGAATCAATGTGTCTATGTTTTCTATGTGTTTCTATGTGTTTCTAAAGAGAAAAAATCTGATAGCAATAAAAAGAAAAAAATATAAAAAATAAAAATATAACATCATGAAATTAGCAGACAGAATGTCAAATCTCGGAACAGAGACAGCTTTTGAAGTACTTGCAAAAGCGAGAAAGCTTGAAGCCGAAGGTAGAAGTATTATTCATCTTGAGATCGGCGAGCCGGATTTTCCAACACCTGAAAATATTTGCAATGCAGCGATTGAATCTATTAAAGCGGGTGATACACATTATACTCCTTCAGCAGGTATTCCCGAAGTCAGAAAATCCATTGCAGATTATATCAGCAGGACAAGAGGAATTGATGTTCATCCGGACGAAGTCGTCATGACTCCTGGTGCAAAGCCGATCATGTTTTATGCAATACTTGCGCTCATTAATCCGGGTGATGAAGTGATCTATCCAAATCCGGGTTTTCCTATTTATGAATCGATGATAAAATTTGTCGATGGCGTCCCTGTTCCTATTCAGCTCAAAGAAGAAAAAAATTTCGCATTCGATCCTGAAGATCTAAGAAAACTGATAACTCCAAAGACTAAAATGCTTATCATGAATACTCCGCAGAATCCTACCGGCGGTATTCTTACAGAAGATGTGATCAGAAAAATTGCCGAGATAGTAAAAGACAGAGAAGACATTACTATTCTTAGTGATGAAATTTACAGCAGACTTATATTTCAGGGAGATCATTTCAGCATTACACAGATCCCCGGCTTTAAGGACAGGACGATTATTCTCGATGGCTTTTCCAAGACTTATGCAATGACAGGATGGAGAGCCGGTTATGGAGTTATGAATAAAGACCTTGCTGCAGTGACTGCAAAACTTATGACAAACAGCAATTCCTGTACAAATGCAATGGTACAGAAAGCATGTATAGAAGCATATGAAGGTTCACAGGATTCAGTAGAGGAAATGAAAAAAGAATTTATGATCAGAAGAGATATCATTGTGGAAGGTCTGAATTCAATTGATGGATTCTCGTGTAATCTTCCGCTTGGCGCTTTCTATGCATTTCCGAATATTACAAAGACAGGAATGGGATCCAGAGAACTCGCAGATCATCTGCTTTATAAAGGAGGTGTTGCTGCATTATCAGGAACTGCTTTCGGTGCATTTGGTGAAGGCTATCTCAGATTCTCATATGCAAACTCAAGAGAGAATATAAAAGAAGCTGTTAAAAGAATTAAAGATGTGATGTGATTTTTTTTAAAACATCATTTATATTTTAAAGCCTGTAATAATCTAAATTTTCATCGGATTAATATTTATTTTTACTGAGCGGATATTATGTCCGCTCTTTTAATTTTTGAAATATTTAAATTTCATAAAACAATAATTTTTGACAACAGATTTTTTAATTATCGGCAGCGGTATTGCAGGTCTTTCGCTAGCATTGAAGCTAAGTGCTTTTGGGAAAGTAATAGTCATTACCAAAAAGCAAAAATCCGAATCGAATACAAATTATGCTCAGGGCGGCATTGCTGCTGTGATGAGTGACGATGATAATTTCGAACTTCATATAAATGACACACTGGACTGCGGAGCTGGTCTATGTGATATAAAAGCTGTCAGAAAGATTGTTGAAGAAGGACCTGATATGATCAGAGAACTTACAGAATTTGGAGCAAAATTTTCCAATGATAAAGGAACACTTTTACTTGGAAAAGAAGGCGGTCATTCTAAGAACAGGATCATTCATGCAAAAGATCTCACAGGAAAAGAAATTGAAAGAGCACTGCTGAGTCAAATCTCAAAAAATAAAAAGATAAGACTATTCGAATATTATTTCGCTGTCGATCTTCTTACAAATAAAAATCTTAAAAAGAAAAAAGATAAAGAGCAGAGATGTTACGGTATTTATGCATTAAATGTAAAGACTGATAAAGTCGAGAAGATCGCAGCAAAGAAAACAATTCTCGCCACAGGTGGAGCTGGACAGATATATCTTCACACCACTAATCCGGCGATAGCAACCGGTGACGGTATTGCAATGGGTTTCCGCGCAGGTTGTGAAATTGCAAATATGGAATTCATTCAGTTTCATCCTACAGCTTTATATGACCCTGAAAGTGATGATAATTTTAATAATAATGGACAGGTATTTCTGATATCGGAAGCAGTACGCGGAGCAGGTGCAGTACTTAAAACGAACAGAGGAAAAGAGTTTATGAAAAAATATGACAAACGGGGTTCACTCGCTCCGAGAGACATTGTCGCAAGAGCTATCGACAATGAAATGAAAAAAAGCGGTGACACTCATGTGATGCTGGATCTGTCAAATGTTGGTAAAGAAAAGATATTAAAAGAATTTCCGAATATATATAAATATTGTCTCACCAAAGGAATTGATATTACTAAGCAAATGATACCTGTCGTTCCTGCAGCTCACTATACATGCGGCGGTTTAAAAACTGATCTGCGCGGCAGAACAAGTCTGACAGATCTTTATGCAAGCGGTGAAGTAACGATGACCGGCGTACACGGTGCTAACAGACTTGCCTCAAATTCTCTGCTTGAAGCAATGGTATTTTCAAATGCCATATATGAGGATATAAAAAATATTTATCAAAATTCTGATAAAAAAGTATTTAAAAATTTAACTGATAAAGAATATCCGGCGAAGCTTAAAGATAATATTTATGACTGGGATGATGACGGAATGGAAAATACAGATGAGTGGATTCTTATCTCACATAATAAAAAAGAGATCAAAGAGGTCATGAGTGATTATGTCGGAATAGTAAGAAACATGCTCAGACTTGAAAGAGCATACAGAAGAATTAAGATGATGAGGGAAGAGATAAAGGAATTTTATGATAAGACAAAAGTAAATGTAGATCTGCTGGAGCTTAGAAATATGGTTACAGTTGCTTACCTTGTTATTCAATCTGCAATGCTCAGAAAAGAATCCAGAGGGCTGCATTTTATGTCAGACTTTTTACAAAAGGACGATAAGAATTTTTTAAATGATACAATTATTGTTAAAGACCAATATTTATAATGAAAAATTTTTTCATAATTACTATTACATTTCTTTCCTGTACTGTCTCCGCTCAGGTTGGAATCCCTTTACCTGAAAGGAAAAGTAATTTTGATGTTTTGAATATTGATATTAATTTAGAGCTGGATGTAAAAGGAAAATTTTTGTCAGGAATTGTGACGTCAGAGATCACACCAACTGTTAATGATCTTGAAATAATTGAACTTGATGCTGCAGCTTTGAATATAAATTCTGTTGAAGATCAGTCAGGAAATATTTTAAAATTTGAATACACAGATAATAAGCTTAAAATTTATACCGGCGAAAAATATTCTCCTGGTGAGAAATTAAAAGTCAGCGTGAATTATACCTGCAGTCCGCAGAGAGGAATGTATTTTATTTATCCTTCAGAATTAAATCCGTCAATGCCTTATCAGGTCTGGACTCAGGGTGAAGATGAAAATAACAGATACTGGCTGCCGATCTATGATTATCCGAATGATAAAGCAACTGTAAGTCTGAAAGTAACTGTCGATGATAATTTTAAAACTCTTTCTATTGGTGAACTTATCTCTTCGGAAAAATCTGTTGAGACCGGAAAAAGAACTGATCACTGGGTCATCAATAAACCGGTTTCTTCCTATCTGATAATGATCGCTGCCGGAGAATTTAATATATTAGAAAAAATGTATGGGAATATTCCCATACAATCTTATACTGATCAGAATATAAATTTAGATGAAGCAGAATATACATTCAGAAATGTACCTGAAATGACTCGTTATTTCAGCGAATTATTTCAATATGAATATCCGTGGAATAAATATGCTCAGGTTGTCGTCGAGGATTTTATGCATGGAGGAATGGAGAATGTCACTGCAACAGTCTTAAATAAAAATCTGATATATAATTCTTCTGTTGAAAATGAATTTGGAACAGAAGGTACTATCTCTCACGAACTCGGTCATCAGTGGTGGGGCGACCTGATCACTTGCAGGAGCTGGAGTGAGATCTGGCTGAATGAAAGCTTTGCAACTTACTCAGATGTTTTATGGGATGAAAAGGTTTATGGGAAAGATGAATATGATTACAATTTAGTTTTATATGGTGATGCTGCATTGAGATTTGACAGTATCAGCGGGAGATATCCTGTGTGGGCGGGATATGGAAGATATACAACAAACGTATATTCCAAAGGTGCTGTAATTTTAAATACATTCAAATATATTTTAGGTGACAAATTTTTCCCTTCTCTTGGTTCATTTCTAAAAGACAATGAATTTAAAGAAGTCGAAACTACTGATCTTATAAATTCCATAAATAAAACTACAGGTAAAGATTATAAATGGATGTTTGATCAGTGGATATGGAAAGCAGGACAACCTGAATTTTTTGTGAGTTATGATTTTGATGAAAATAAAAATGAGATAGATCTGAAAGTGAAACAGATGCAGAAAGAAGATTCACTTACTCCTGTATTCAAAATGCCGATCGAGGTTAGAGTTAAGGAACGGAATAATGATGAAGTTCATAAAATTGAAATAACAGAAAGAGAACAGACTTTCAGATTACCATGTACATCAGCACCTGAGTTTGTTGTGTTTGACTACGGAAATAATATTCTCGATAAATTATTTTTTGACAAACCGTTTGATGACTGGAAAAATCAACTTCTTCAAAGTGAAAATGCAGTTGACAGAATAATGGCTCTTCGGGGACTTGAGAGATTTTTAAAACCCGATTTATCTGAAACAGCGGGAAAACCAGTGATTACTATAGATCAGTCTGAAACACTTAAGCTTTTTGAAAATATTTTAAACAATGATAAATACTGGGGTGTTAGAATTGAAGCTGCAAAGATCCTTGGCAATAATTCTGTTATTAATTTCAATATTGATGTGCTTAAAAATTCTTATGACATTCAGACAAATTCAAAAGTAAAAAGGCAGATAATAAAATCCACAGGAAGCTCTCGAAATAATATGAACTCAGATTTTATCATAGAGAAAATTAAAAATGAAAAAAATGATTATATTGTAGCTGACGGAATTTCATCTCTTGCAATTTGTATGGATAAAAAAGACATACCTGAATTTGTAATTCCTTTTGCAGAAAGAAATTCTCACAGAGATGTGATCCAAAGGTCGGTAATCCGGGCACTTGATTCGGCAAATATTGACGGCACAGATCAGCAGATTAAAAGTGTAATTATGAACATAGCATTTGGAAAAGATACAGAAGGCAGGCTGAGATCAGCAGCTTTAAATTCACTGGCAAAGTATGCACGTGATAGTGATGTAAAAGATTCTGCTTTAAAATATCTCGATTATAATTTTATATATGTAAAAAATTCTATGTTAAATCTGCTGGCATTATCTGGTGACAGATCTCTGATTCCAGTTTTGAATGAAGAATTAATTAATTGTACTAATCCGAGTATCAGAAAATATTATGAAAACGCTTTAGCTAAATTAAATAAATGAAAAATTTGTCAAACAAAATATTAACACTGCTTTTATTTTTTGTCCCTCTTTTAATAGTTTCATGTCAAAAGACAGAAAGTGAAGGCACAGGCAATATTAAAAATACTGACAGCGGGAATATTTCTTCTGCAGGTATTAAAGAGAGTGGAAAAGAATTTGATGTCAGATATAATTCACCAAGGAAGATCTATAACATTGTAAAAGAGGATGTAAATAATGACGGTAACCGTGAGATATTTGTGATGAGTATTTTAAAAGATACTGCCGACAAATTCAGCAGTTATTATAATTTTGATATGGTTGAAGTCTTTTCATTAGACCGGTCATCGGAAAAATATGTAAAGATACTTACAGATACAGTTGATTATTCCACTGAAATATCTTTTGAAAATATTCCGAAAGATGAAAGTAAGCTTATTTTCATCAAAACAAACACAGGCGGGAATGATGTCCTGAATTCTGAAGGAATGTTTGTTTATCAAATGAATGATTCGGCAAACATAGAAATGATCAAGTATTTTGAGACAGGCTCACCTGATATTAAGGATCTTAATAACGACGGAAATAAAGAATTAATTGTAAGTGACCAGTTCCTTGGATTAATGCCTCAGGTGAATGCTGTAAGTTTTATAAGAGAAATATATACAATGAAGGATCATAAATTAGTTTTAAGTAATGAGGAATTTCCGGAAGTGTATGATAAGAAAATCAATGAATTAATAGAAAACTTTAACGGATTAAAAAGAAAAGTTGAAATGGGAATGCAGCCTATGGACTTGTCATATCCTCTATACAGGGAAGCGGCAGAGATATTTGTGAATTATTATTCCAAAGGTGATATGCAGGGGCTTAAGAATTTCTGGGAAAAAGAAAAGGATTCCCTTAAAAAAAATATTCCAAATGATGAATATCAGGACCTGAATAGTTTTATTTCGAAAGCATTACCATCATCAAGTAATGCCTGATAATAAAAAAGTATCGGTTATAATCGTCACTTGGAACAGTTCAGATGAGATTGAAGGCTGTATTAATTCAATTATAAACAGCCAAAGAATTAATAGCTCCGAGTTTGAAATTATTGTAATTGATAATAATTCAACTGATGATACAAAGATTAAGCTTGATCAGATTAAGAAAAATTTATATAGTAATATTATTCTGATCTATAATAAGGAGAACGTAGGATTTACTAAAGCATGTAATCAGGGAATTGAAATTTTTACCGGAGAAAATATTCTCATATTAAATCCAGATACGGAAATTGTAGATGATGCAATTGATAAAATGGCTGCAAAACTTAATTCTGATAAAAGCATTGGTGCAGTTGCACCGAAGCTTTTGAATAAAGACGGCAGCATACAAAAATCCTGCAGGACTTTCCCGGAATATTCTGATATGTTTTTTGAAATGACTTTGCTGTCAAAATTATTTCCCAAAAGTAAGAAAGTAAGCAGATGGAAGATGAATTATTTTGATCATGATAAAGAGTGTAAAGTAGATCAACCGATGGCAGCAGCTCTGATGATCAAAAAAAGTGTACTCGATAATATAGATAATTTTGATGAACGGTATAAAATGTTTTTTAACGATGTAGATATTTGTAAAAAAATTTATGATTCAGGAAAAAGTATAATCTTTTATCCTGAGGCGGTGGTCATTCATATAAAAGGTGTGAGCATATATAAAGACAGAGAAAAGATGATAAGAATCTGGAATAAAGATTGTGCAGAATATTTTAAAAAATATCATAACAACGTTTTATTATACAATCTGCTTAAGGCAGGTTTGACAGTATCAGGAGCAGTAAGAATTTTATTATATAAACTAACTAAATGAAAGCAGCAGTAGCGCAGACGACCTGCGTACTTGGAGATCTGAATAAAAACATAAGTCATCATCTTGAATTTTGTGATGAGGCAATAAAAAACAAAGCGGATTTAATAGTATTTCCTGAACTTTCACTCAGTGGATATTCTTTAAAAGACCTGAATTATGTGATCGCAGTAAATCTGAAAGAGACTAAATTACTGGATGAGCTGAAGAAAAAAAGCAAAAAGATCTCAATCATCTGCGGTCTTGCAGAGGAAGGTGATGATTATGGAATCTATAATACGGGGATATTTATTTCTGATGGTGAAATTAAATTTTCACACAGAAAGGTTTATCCGCCGACTTACGGGCTGTTTGAGGAGTTCAGATATTTCTCAAAAGGAAAAGAATGTAAGGCGCATGAAACAAAATTTGGAAAGGTGGGGTTACTCGTATGCGAAGATATGTGGCATATGTCTCTTCCTTATACACTTGCATATGACGAAGCAAAGATACTAATCGGAATAGCTGCATCGCCTACCAGACTGGCCGCAAACCACGAAGGCTTTAAAAATTATGAGGTTAATTCTGAGCATCACAGGACATTTGCAAGAATGCTTTCGAGTTATTTTCTTTTTTCAAACAGGGTTGGATATGAAGACGGTGTGAACTTTTGGGGAGGCAGTGAGATTATAGACCCTTTCGGGAATGTACTTGCAGCAGCAAAATTATTTGAAGAGGATATAATATATGCAGATATCGATATGGAAGAGGTCAAAAGATCCAGGCATCAGGCGAGACATTTTCTTGATGAAGACCTGGAACTGACGATCAGGAATCTTTCCAAAATTCAAAAGAAGTAAAAAAAAGGAATTTTAAAAAAAAGTTAAAATAAGTACTTTATTTGTCCAAATAAAAAATGATCACTTTAACAGATAGAGAAAAAGAAGTATTAAGATATGTTGTAGATAATTTTATCAGCAGCGCTGCGCCAATTGGTTCGAGAAGCGTTTCGAAAAAAACTGATCTGAACTTGTCTTCAGCTACTATCCGGAATGTAATGAGCGACCTTGAGGAAATGGAACTGCTCGACACTCCGCATACTTCTGCAGGCAGAATTCCGACTGATAAAGGTTACCGATATTATGTGAATTCACTGATGGGACAGGGAAGTATTTCAGAAAAAGAAGAATTTCTTTTCAAAGGATTTTTTAATGATAAAAACCTGAACATACTGGAAAATCAAGAGATATTTCTTGAGACATCAAAGCTGTTAGGTAAAATATCGCATTTACTTACAGTTGTATCCCAGCCAAAAATCGCTAAAGGAATATTTGAAAAATTAGAATTTGTAAATGTAGCTTCAAATAAAATACTGGTTGTCTTAAAAATTAAATCAGGTATCATAAAAACTGTTATAATGGAGATCACAAGTGAAATCCCTAAAATTAAACTTGAGAAACTGTCTTCTTTTATAAATGAAAAATTATCGGGTCTCACTTTAGAGCTTATCAGAGAGACTTATGCTGAAAGAATCAGTGATTACAGACATAAAGAACCTGAGCTGATTCAGTCTTTTATGAATTCTTTTGAAAAGCTTTATGCGGATGAGGAAAGTGGAAATAAAATTTATATTGGCGGGACGGGTGATCTGATACTACAGCCTGAATTTGAGGATCCGAAAAATTTTACAGACATAATAAAACTGGCTGAAGATAAAAATCTTGTTATCCATATTTTTGATAATGATAAGTCTCTTGAGAATAAAGTTCAGATCTCAATTGGTGGCGAGAACAAAGATGCTAAACTCAAGAATTACAGTGTGATCACGACTTCATATAATCTCGGGGAAGTGAAAGGTAACATTGGAGTAATTGGTCCGAAAAGAATGGACTATGCAAAAATGATATCACTGCTTGAGTATACATCAAAATTAATAAATGAATTTTCTAATTAGATTAAGTTTAAAAAGTAAAGAAAGGAAAATGTAATGAGTAATAAAACTAAACATAATATAAAGATTAAGGACGAAGAGAATATGAATGAAAACGAAGAAGCAGTAACAGACATTGAAGATGCTGACACAGAAAAAGAAGAGATTTCTATAAATGAAATTTCTCCTGAACAGGAAATCGCAAGACTGAAAGATACTCTTTTAAGGAAAGCGGCTGAATTTGAAAATTACAAAAGAAGAACTGATACTGAAATTTCAAACTATATCAAATACGCATCTGAGAATCTGATCAAAGAACTTTTACCGGTGTATGATGATCTCGGCAGGTCAGTGGATTCGGTAAACAAAGGTGAGACAAAAGACTTTGATACTTTGAAAAAAGGGACGGCTTTAGTTTATGAAAAATTTAAAGGAGTGCTTGAAAGAGAAGGGTTAACTGAAATTAATTCTGTTGGAAATGAATTTGATGTTGATCTGAATTCAGCGATGATGATGGTACCCAGAGATGACGTAAAGCCGAACACTATATTGGAGGTAATTGAGAAAGGTTATAAATTAAAGGACAAAGTGATAAGACACGAAAAAGTTCTAGTATCAAGTGAACCAAATTAAAGAAAGGAATTAAACTAAAATGACAAAAAGAGATTATTACGAAATATTATCAGTCAGCAGGACATCAACGACTGACGAGATAAAAACTTCATACAGAAAGCTTGCTATGAAATATCATCCGGACAGAAATCCGAATGACAATGAAGCTGAAGAAAAATTTAAAGAACTTGCTGAAGCATATGAGATTCTTTCAAATACCGGAAAGCGTCAGAGATATGACCAGTTCGGTCATCAGGGTATAAATGGTGGAGGAAGTCAGGGATTCAGTGATATCAACGATATATTCTCGCAGTTTGGAGATATATTCGGAGGAAGAAGCGGCGGAAGCGGTGGAAGTATCTTTGATGAATTCTTTGGCGGCGGAGGTGGTAGTTCGAGAAGGCAAAATAATAACAGAGGCAGTGATCTGAAAATAGCTCTGAAACTTAGTCTTGAAGAAATTGCAGACGGTGTCGAAAAAACCGTCAGTCTGAAAAAATTAAAAACATGTACTACCTGTAACGGAACCGGTGCAAAAGGTGAGAAAGGATATTCAAACTGTACGCACTGTAACGGCTCAGGTGAAGTCAGACATGTTTCCAGATCCATTTTCGGACAGGTGGTAAACGTCAGCATGTGTACATATTGCAGCGGCGAAGGCAGGATCATTAAGGAGAAATGCAGTGATTGTCACGGTGAAGGATTGAAAAAAGAAGAAACGAAAATTAAACTCGACGTACCTGCGGGAGTTCAGGAAGGAAATTATATTCCGCTCAGAGGTCAGGGAAATGCAGGCAAGAGAGGCGGACAGAATGGTGATCTGCTTGTTTTTATTGAAGAAGAAGAGCATAAATATTTTGTGAGAGATGAAGATGATATTTATTATGATCTGGAAATAAGTATAGTAGATGCAGTCGTAGGAGCTGATCTTGTAGTGCCGACATTAAATGGCAAAGTAAAGCTGACAGTGGATCCCGGCACACAGTCCGGAAGTTTTCTCAGAATGAAAGGTAAAGGAATTAAAACGCTGAACGGTTATGGAAGAGGTGATGAGATCATCAGGATAAATGTTCACATTCCAAAGAAAATAAATTCCGATGAGAAAAAGATATTGAATGATCTAAGTCGTTCGGAAAATTTCAAGCCGCGTGCTTCGAAATTTAAAGATGATGATAACGAAGATAATAATTCTAAAAATAGTAAATCTTCGGATAAGAAATCCAAGAAACAGGATAAGGGATTTTTTAAAACGGTGTTCAGCTAATAAGAAATTCAGAT
>DAORRV010000089.1:0-1912 GCA_035443185.1 Ignavibacteria bacterium
TCAATTTTAAATATCCACGACTAATCAATTAAATTTTAATCAAGATATCAACTCTAATGTTACTAACATTTTGTAAACCTATTTCAGGACAAGACAATCCAGCATCATATAATTATACTCAATACTCAATACTCAATACTCAAATTTAACAAACCTCAGGTAAAATTTATTTGTCAATGTAAATTAAATTCGGTTTGGAAATCTTTAAAATGTAAACTTTAAATCCCAAGCGATATGGATCATTTACAATTTAAAATTAAACCCGGCAGGCTTTTATGAAGATCTTCGCGCCTGCCGGATTGGATGAGTGAATTATATTATTACGGTATTACAACTTTCAGAACATCCGACGCTTGTCCGATTTCACTGTCAGCTTCGAAATAGTATGCATAGTATTCCCGCTGTTCGGGCTTGCCCGATTCGATCTTTTCTCTCGTGTCGTTATATGGTGAGGAAGTATCGACAGCAAGAAAAGTAAATTCCTGCTCACTTCCCCTTCTGCCGTAGATCTTAATTCCGTCTGTGCCTTCCTTACGGAATTTGATCACGACTTCATGACCATCCACAGTTGCTTTGAGAGCCGGCTTCAGCTGTGACGTAATATTTATAGATTTATCCGAGCCGATGATACCGAGATCAACGCCTATTCCTGTAGTATATGTTTTTGCTGATTTGATCTGCTGAGCCATGCGTCTTATCTCACCGAGAGCCATGTCACGGCTGTTATTGTTGTTTTCGGTAGCGGATTTGGATTCCGCTTTTTTTGAGATCATTTTTATAAACGCCGCTCTGTGATCATTTATTATCTGCGTAACCTGTGCCACTTCATCCATGTCCAGCCCGAGAGCAGGAGCATGAACTGCAAGCTTACTGACAAGGTTTTCTTCAAACGCATCCAGATCTCCTGCGGAGTCCGGTATATAATATTTTTTCATTTTTGTAATTTTTTAATTTTTTAAAAATAATTTTTTGATCGTACTTTAACATTTTTACAAATCCCGAATCTTAATCCTGCAGTATTAATCTTCGGAATTTATTTTTTCCGGTCCGAAACTTCACAACGGAGGAGCCCTTGGAACGTTATTCGGATCCCGAATGCATTCATATTTTTTAAAATAAACTGAACCGGTACCGGTATAATTTATTTTTCTGACCTGCTTATAATTTTCTGAATGAAGAAATGACACCCTGCTCCCGGTCATAATAATACCGCAATCAGACGGTTTTTTCCGGGAGCCGGAAAGTCTTTTCTTTGATCCCGGGAATAACTCAGGGAAATCCGTAACATTCTTACGGAAATCCTTGAATTTCTTAAGGAAGTCCTTTACAAACTTACGGAGACCGGGGAATGACTCACGGAGTTCCGTAACTTTCTCACAGAGACAATTGAATGACTCACGGAGTGCTGTAACTTTCTCCCGGAGTTCCGGGAATGACTCACGGAGATCAGTAACTTTCTCACGGAGTTCCGGGAATGATTCACATAGTTCCGTAACTTTCTCAGGGATTTCCTTGACAAACCTACGGAAATCCCTGAAAGATCTACGGAGATCATTTTTTTTAATAAAATGCCCCCGGAGTGCAAAAATGAGATATTTTGAAGATGTACTGAAACCGGGAATATTTATCCTGTGAATATCTAAAAAGTAAAATAAATTTTGTGAAGTGAAGTTTTTCATACTGTTATCAAAAAATTTTCTTTTCATGATTACCTTAATCTTTTTTAAAAAGTAATTTTATCCGGAGTGACTCTCCTGATTTTTACGTTCTGCTGAACTGGATCATCTGAGTATTGGATCAGAAGTACAATTCAAAGCTGTCCATAAATCAATACATATTCAAAAATTCCTACAAATATTGTAAAAATATGCAGACGAGTCAAATGGTAAAAAAGGCAGTTTGTGAAAATATG
>DAORRV010000089.1:2012-13549 GCA_035443185.1 Ignavibacteria bacterium
GAACCTTGATTTAAGGATTTTTAGGATTACATGAATGAGTAATTTAATATCAATTTAAATCGTGCTAATTATTTCATGTAATCCTTTAATCAAGCGAATCAAGGTTCAGACCATCCCAGTGCGTCTGAACCTTGATTAAAGGATTTTTAGGATTACTTGATGAATAATTTAATTACATTTTATTTCGTGCAATGAATTTCAAGTAATCCTTTAATCAAGTGAATCATTGTTCAGACAGTCCGTGAAGCATTGTTCAGACAGTCTGAATCTTGATTAAAGGATTTTTAGGATTACATGAATGAGTAATTTAAAATCTATTTTTAATAGTGCTATTGTTTCAAGTAGTCCTTTAATCAAGCGAATCATGGTTCAGACCATCACGTGAATCATGGTTCAGACAATCAGAATCTGCTTCGTACTTCTCAATTTAAATTAATCTCTTGTAAAATATCATCTGATAATTTAATTTATATTGAAAAGGAAATCTTTATTTTACGAGAAGAATTCTGGATTTACGATAGGATTTATATCAACTTTTATTATTATTGAATGCAGGAATGACCAACAATAAAGAAATATTAACTTTTTGGAACAACAATATGAACTCCAAATATTAAATAAATTAAATTTAAGATCATGAAAAAATTAATTTTCAAACTTCTTATTTTCTCATTATTAATATTAAATTCTCCTTCCTATTCGCAGGATACTGTTTCTGCAAAATACTTTCCTCTAAATGTCGGAAATACCTGGGTTTATTATGTTAACACATTTCCTCCTTTGGAAAACCCAATTAAAGTGAGTTCTATAACAAAAGATACTTTAATAAACGGTCACAAGTATTTCTTTTACAATAGCTTTAGATTTTCTTATGAATGGATAAGGTATGATTCGTTAACAGGTAATTTAATATTTTATTCAGGAACGGAAAACTGTTCAGTTTATAATAATGATAAAATTATAGACAGTCTTTCTTCAAATGTAGGCGATATAATTTATTGCGATAATTTTGCAATTTTTACACGTGAGTGTACAATGGTTTCAAGTAATATTGTTTATAATGAATTGAGATCAGTTAAAAGATTTGATCATGACGGACTTGTGTTTCATAATATCGAATATACAGAGGACATTGGATTAACAAGGGTAGCTTTCGGCGAACCTCCACCGAATAATAATAATTATGACCAGCTGTTAGGATGTGTAATTGACGGTGTTGTTTACGGTGATACTACTTTAACTTCTATTCATCAGATCGGTAATTCTGTTCCCGGAAATTTCAATTTATCGCAAAACTTTCCAAATCCATTTAATCCTAATACAGTAATAAGTTACGATCTTCAATCGACAGGTTTTGCAAAGATAAGAGTGTTTGATGTACTTGGCAATGAAGTTGCGACACTTGTTAATGAAAAGCAAAATGCAGGAAGCTACAATGTTAATTTTGACGGAAGTAATTTTTCGAGCGGGGTTTATTTTTACAGATTAGATACGGGAGATTTTAGTGATACGAAGCAGATGATCTTGATAAAATAATGATAGGTGAATATTTTTAACCGCTGCTGATTTAATATTTTAAAATATAAATATTACTACTGCAATCTTAGCCGACAATATTGTCTGAACCTTGAATCGCTTGATTTTTTTGATTACCAGAATTACATACTGTACAACTGTCAGATAGAAAAAGTAATATTAATTTAGAAATGAATCATTTAATTTATTAACGATATTGATTTTCTTAGATAAAATTAATTTAATATGGATGCAATAAGACAAAAAGTAAAGCGAACAGGCAATAAAGTTATCGTCGAATTACCCGATGATCTAAAAGCCGAGACATTTGAGTTAATTTTATTTCCAATTGAAGACAGCCCGGGAGAAAATTCGGAGGAATCAAATGAATGGAAGAAGTTTTCAGTTCGAAATCTTGAAAGATTATATGAAACTGAGGAAACTGATTATACTAATGTATTAGTAAAGGAGCCGAATATAAAATTCAAACCATGAGGGAAGGCGATATAGTTAAAGCTGCTTTGAATCAAATAGACAATAAAGTAAAATTCCGACCTGCTCTATTGTTAAAGCAAATGCCGCCTTATGATGATTGGCTGGTTTGCGGAATTACTTCACAGTTAAGTAACAGAGTTGAAAAATTTGATTTACTATTAAGTGAAAATGATTCTGAATTTCCAAAAACTGGATTGTTAAAGACTAGCATAATTCGATTGGGGTTTATTGCAGTTATACCTGAGAGTATTATCGAGGGAATAATTGGAAGTATTAGTAAAAATAAATATGATGAACTTTTAAATAATCTTATCAGTCACTTATATTCAAAATGAAATCAATGTTAGGTTTTCCGACATTTTTAAAGATTTAATATTGTAAACTTTTTGAAAACTACAACAACGGCGAAAATAATGGAAAGTGTATATTGAAAATATAACTAATTTATAATTATATGGTATTATGTTTCTTCAAATAATTAAAGCTCAATCATCGCCGGCATTGTGGTTGGAAATAAAAAAATTTACACAAGTGCTAATTACAAAATATAGCCCTGTAATTCAAACTATATAGAAAACCATCAATGAAGGAATAGTAAATTGCATCATACAAACACAAATATAAATGACATTTGAAGAATTAGATTCAAGACTAGACACAATATTATCTATAACAAGTTGGGCTTTGTTGACAAAAGAAAGATATAATATAATTTTAAAGGATAAAAAGAAATTTGAATTTATTTTTCCAGACACTAATTTCGAAAATCTAAGAATAACTAATACCGTAGAAAATTTTGGTGTTTTGACTGAATCGACAAAAAATGAATTCCTAAACTCCCACAATCATGACTTATATAAAGCATGGCAAGTAGCTTTAGGAATAATTGGAATGAGTGCAATATTGGAATCCTTTTTAAAGCAAACAGCAGAAAAAATAACTGGTGAAAATGAAAATGGGACAGGAATATTTAAATCATTTTCTAAAAAAACAAAAATTAAGATTGAAGAAATTTCAGAATATTTTATAGTTAATAAATTTTATCAAGTTCGACATATAATTATTCATAATTTGGGAAGAGTTGATTTTAAGTTATCACAGAATATTGATACAGAGATTGAAATTAATAAACCATATATATTTTATCCAATGGACTTAAAAATTTATAAAGATGCAATTATTGGTTTTTCTCAAGAAATTATAAAAAACACATCTTAACATTTTATGTTAGTATTTCCGCCGTTGATGGTGTTTTCAAAAAGTTTGCCTGAAGATCAGTTGAAAATTACTATAAATCTTAAGCAAACTTTTTGATCACCAACAACAAACGGAGACTTGACTCCAGCAGCTGGAAAAAATAGGCTGAAATAAAATGCGCTTCTCCTCATCTATATTTATATCTATAAAAAATAAATCACTTGTAAAACATTATTTACAGATTTATTTTTAATTCGGTAAAATATTCTTTATGATACACACTTTTTGAAAACACAAATTACGGCAGATTATAATTATTCAAATAAAAATTTAAATAATATGAAAACAGAAAATATATCTAATTTGACTTTTGATCGGCTACTTGAGTTGGTCAGACAATTATCATTTCAGGAAAAAATAATATTATCAAAGGAGTTAGAAAAAGAATGTATTGATTCTAAATTGTCAAGTTTACTTAAAACATTTAAAACAAATGAATTGAGTGAAGATACTATTAACGAAGAAGTTGAATATGTAAGAGATCAAATGTATGAAAGAAAAAAACATTAGAGTTATTTTTGATACAAATGTATGGGTAAGTTTCCTGATTGGAAAGAGTCTTTCAATTTTAAAACAATATATTATTGAAGGTAATATTACAATTATTATGTCCCAACAATTAATTGATGAGTTATATGAAGTTACAGGGAGAGACAAACTGAAAAAATATTTTCCAAAAAAATGTGTAAATGAGCTGATTGATCTCCTGGAGATAATTGCGGAGAATGTTGTTATAAAACCCACACATAAACTTTGCAGAGATGTTAAAGATAATTTTCTATTTGATCTGATAGATTATTCAAAAGCAGATTATTTAGTAACTGGTGATAAAGATATTTTAGTGCATAATCCTTTCCTGACTGCAACGATTTTATCTCCGACCGACTTTGAAAAAGAGATGGAATTAAAAATTTAATAATTTCATTGCGTATTATTTTCACGACTGAATTTCTAATTTTTGATAAACCTTTGACGACTTAAAAATTTCTTAATCCCACTTTCTTTCAATCCATTTCATTTCTGAATTACATTTCCCCCATAAAAACCATATATTTGTAACCATATTTTATTAATACTTAACTACGATTATGAAAAATTACACCGAGCCAAAGAAGAGCGCTTCCAAATCCGAATGGAAAGAAGATGCTCTGAAATCACAAGCCAGCGGTATGAAATTCACTTCACTCAGCGGGCGCGAACTCGATATCTGCTACACTCCTGAAGACATTAAAGAAACAAACTATTATAATGAGATCGGCTATCCGGGAGAATATCCCTACACCCGCGGTATCCATCACAATATGTACAGAGGTAAACTCTGGACTATGAGACAGTTCGCAGGATTCGGAACTCCCGAAGATACCAATCAGAGATTTAAATACCTGCTTGCGCACGGTCAGACAGGATTATCAACAGCATTCGATATGCCCACACTTATGGGATATGATGCTGATGATGAAATTTCCGAAGGCGAAGTCGGTATCTGCGGTGTTGCGATTTCATCTTTAGAGGATATGGAAATTCTCTTTGACGGAATTCCTCTTGATAAAGTCTCTACATCTATGACTATAAACTCCCCTGCCATTATGGTCTATGCATTTTATCTTGCAGTCGCCGAAAAGCAGGGCGTTCCATTTGATAAATTAAGAGGTACACTTCAGAACGACATTTTAAAAGAATATATTGCTCAGAAAGAATATATCTATCCTCCGAAAGAATCCATGAGGATAATTACTGATATGATAGAATATTCGACTAAGGAAGTTCCGCAGTTTAATCCCGTCAGTGTCAGCGGTTACCACATCAGGGAAGCCGGATCTACTGCTGCACAGGAGCTTGCATTCACACTTGCAGACGGATTCGCATACATCGAAGCATGTATAGAAAGAGGAATGGATGTTGATGATTTTGCACCAAGGATCTCACATTTCTTTAATTCGCATTTAGACTTTTTTGAAGAGATAGCAAAGTTCAGAGCAGCACGAAGGATCTACGCCAAGAGAATGAAAAATAAATACGGCGCAAAAAATCCTAAGTCATGGACTTTAAGATTTCATACACAAACTGCGGGATGTTCACTCACTGCTCAGCAGCCGGAAAATAATATTGTCAGAACTGCTATCGAAGCATTAGCCGGCGTACTCGGCGGTACGCAGAGTCTTCATACAAATTCTATGGATGAAACTCTTGCACTTCCATCTGATAAAGCAGTAAAGATCGCATTAAGGACACAGCAGATCATTGCTTTTGAACACGGAGTAATAAATGTTGCCGATCCATTGGGCGGAAGTTATTATGTAGAAAAACTTACTGATGACATTGAAGCAGAAGCTGAAAAATATTTTGATCTGATCGATGCGCAGGGCGGTGTAATTCCCTGTATTGAAAACGGATTCTTTCAGAGAGAAATAGCTGATGCAGCATACAGATATCAGCTTGAGCTTGACAGGAAGGAAAAGATCGTAGTCGGCATAAATGATTTTGTTGAAGAAAATGAAAAGATAGATATTCCTATTCTTCAGATCTCAAAAGAAGTAGAAGAAAAACAGGTTAAGAGACTTAAAGAATTAAAAGCTTCAAGGAATCAGGAAGAAGTGGATAATGCGCTTAAGCATTTAAGAAAAGTAGCAGAGGACGGAACTAACCTAATGCCTGCTGTACTTGACTGCGCAAGGAAATATGTTACTCTTGGAGAGATGTGTGCAGAGCTGAAAGAGGTTTTTGGTGTTTATGAAGAACAGGCAGTTTTTTAGGTCTAAAAATTGTCAGTTACAAGTGATCTGATACAGATTCGAATTTAAATTTATAAATTTTGAGCGGGATAATTCTCGCTCATTTTATTATTACTGAATTTTACTATAATATCTATTAAAGATAAAAACTACATATACATAATATCTGCCTGCCTGATTTCAATTATAATTTTTTTATCGTTTGAATTTTACTTCACGGATGGAAAAATGGGTGTACCGCTTGATGACACATGGATCCATTTTCAGTTTGCTGATAATTTTGCTCACGGAAATTTCTTTGAGTATAACCCCGGCGAGCCTACAGCAGGTACCACATCTCCTTTATATGTGGTAATCATGGGATTAACTAGTTTTGTAATTCCCAATTTTATTGTTAATTCTCTGATCCTTTCGGGATTGTTCTATATTCTCACATGTATTTTTGTTTATAAGATTTCTCTTTTCCTTTTTCAAAGTCAATATTCTCCTTTAAAAGTAAGTGCCGATTCATTTATCACCCCGGAAAAACTTTCTCTTTTAGCATCCATGCTTACAGTTTTTGCCGGCCGATTTGCCTGGGCTTCTATGTCAGGTATGGAAACGACTATATTTACATTTTTTACATTGGCAGGTGTTTATTCTCATTTGAAGAATTTACGAAATAATAATCTGACTTTACTTCCGTCTCTGATGTTTGCTCTTTCTGCTGTTCTCAGACCGGAAGGTATGCTGATATACTCAATATATGCTTTCGATGTTATGCTTAACCTGTTTAAAGATAAGACAGTTAAGCAATATTCGGTAAAGTTTATTACAGGGCTGATAATATTTCTTAGCATTGTCCTTCCATACTTTATCTTTTCGTATTACATAAGCGGACATTTTTTTCCAAACACTTTCAGAGGTCAGGGCGGAGGTTTAAGTCTTATTCCAAATTTCACTTACCTCAGAATTGTTGTACACTTTATTTTCAGGGATAATTTTATTACAGGTTCTTTACTATTCATATTTATATTTTACTATTTCAGAAATATAAAAAAATACTTCAAAGAAATGGAATATATAAATCTGATTGCACTCTGGACAATATTTCTTCCGCTCATTTCATCTGTGCTGATCCCAAACTGGCGTCATCATGTAAGATATACAATGCCGCTCATTCCATTTATAAACATCATCGCAGTTTATTATCTGATCATTTTATTGAATAAAAGTTTTCTGCTTAAATTGAACAGCTTTTTTTATTCAAAAAAATATGCACCTGCATTGCTCGTTTTGTTTTCATTTTTCTACTATATTATATATGCAGCAGCTTTAGGAAAGAATGTTGATAATATAAATTCTCAGCAGGTAAAACTTGCTGAATGGGTAAAAAATAATGTAGGAAGGGATGAAACTATAGGTATTAATGATATTGGTGCCATTAAATTTATCAGTAAAAACAGGATTATCGATATGGCAGGACTGGTTACTCCTGAGATTCTTCAATACAGAACTTATACATGGGACGATAACTTAGACTCAATGAATTATCTATTAAAAAAAAATGATGTTTCCTATATTGTCATCTATGATCACTGGTTTAAAGAATATCTTGAAAGATATGGTGATCAGTTTACATTTATAACAAGTGCTGTACTTGAAGAAAATACAATCTGCGGCGGAATAGAAATGAAAGTGTATAAAACTAATTTCAGTATAAAATAAATTTGAAAATTATAAAACTGATAGAATTAATCAGACCAAAGCAATGGATCAAAAATCTGTTTGTCTTTGCTCCTATATTGTTTGCAGCAAAACTTATGGATCTGCCAATGCTGTTTACTAACATCGTTGCATTTTTTGCTTTCTGCGGAATATCAAGCAGTATATATGTTTTAAATGATATTGCCGATGTAGAATCTGACAGAGTGCATAAGAAAAAAAGATTCAGACCTCTTGCTACGGGAGATGTTACAATTCCGCAGGCAAAAATAATGTTTGTAATTCTGATCATTATAACAATTTTACTGAGCAGTATGCTGCCTCCCCTTTTCATAATTGCTATTACTCTATATTTTATTAATAATCTTCTTTACACTTTTAAGATAAAAAATATTGTACTGCTCGATGTATTTTCAATCTCAGCAGGTTTCATTCTCAGAGTTGTCGCAGGTGCTTTTGCAATTGATGTCAGCGTTTCAAGCTGGATGATCATTACTACTATTTTCATTTCACTGTTCCTTGGAATTTCCAAAAGAAGAGCCGAGCTCTCCGGTCCTAATCAGGAAAATCTCGAAAAGCAGCGAAAAGTATTAGGTGACTATGACGTTGTATTTGTAGATCAGATGAATACTATTGCAGCCACCGGTACGATCATTTCTTATGCTCTCTACACAGTTTCTGAAAAAGCAATACAGTCTTTTCATTCTGAAATGCTTATCTATACTACGCCATTTGTGATCTATGGAATTTTCAGATATCTATTCCTTCTTCACAAAAAGAACCTTGGAGAAAGTCCTACTCAGATCGTAACAAGAGACATTCCGATCATTATAAATTCTCTGTTCTGGCTGCTCTCCTGCGCGTTGATTATTTACAAAGGGAAATTTTTATAATTGAGTGAAACCTGACTCCGACATTCTAAAATCCGAGAAGAATTTATTTATTAATTACAAAGCTGAATTTATCCTGCTGCTTGTCACTTTGGCATGGGGACTTTCATTTCCATTAATAAAACTAACACTTGCAGATGTCTCGCCTGTTTTATTTAATTTTATCAGGTTCGCTGTTACTTTACTTCTTTTTATAATTTTTTTTTATAAAAAGATAAAGCATGTAAAATATATTGATCTAAAATATGGGTTGATACTTGGTGTATTTATGATCCTTGGATTTGTCTTTCAGACCATTGGACTGCAATATACAACAGCTTCCAAATCAGCTTTTATTACCGGCACAAATCTGATCTTCATTCCATTTATCCAGTTTGTTATTTTAAAATCAAAGCCCAAATATTTTAATCTCATCAGTGCTCTGATCGTATTGACCGGTCTCTTTATTCTTTCCGAATCATTTGAGATCATTCCGAATGCTGGTGACATTCTTACTGTAATCTGTGCATTTTTCTTTGCTGTCCATATAGTTTTACTGGATAAATATTCGGCAAAGTCAGATGTGAATTTTTTGATATTCGGACAATTCCTTATCTCAACGGTTATTTGTTTATTCTTTGCTTTCTTTTATGAACACCTGATTCTTGATGAAATGAAATTTTCGGTCACACCAATTTTATTAATAACATTATTTTTCACAGTGATATTTTCTACTTTAATAGGTATTGTTTTTATGACAAAGTTTCAGCGTTTAACTACACCACTCAAAGCCGGAATCATTTATAATATGGAATCAATTTTTGCTTTAATATTTGCATACTTCATTTTAAATGAAATCATGAATTCAAATCAAATTATAGGTGCAATAATAATGTTGATCGGATTAATTTTTTCAGAGATATTCGGTATTATAAATTTTAAAAATTTAATTGGAAAAAAGAATTAAAATAACTGTAAGAGGTTTCGTCCAGGGAATTGGCTTTAGATTTTTTACAAAAAGAATGGCAGATGAATTCGGCATCAAAGGTTTTGTAGAAAATATGTATAACGGCGATGTCGAAGCTGAAGCTCAGGCTACACCGGATCTGTTAAATGACTTTGTATCTGAATTAAAGATCGGTCCCCGCGGTTCTGCAATTACTTCCGTATTCGTAGATGAAATCCCAATGTCAGATGAAATACAGGATGAAGATTTTATTATTTTATAATCTCCTGTTTTAAGCATCATCTGGATACCCATTTTTTTTCAGTAATAATTTTTTATTAACGTTAGAAAAAACTAAGCAGAAATAAGTAAATCCTGAATTATGTAATTAAAAAATTTTGGATTACTGTAAAATTATTCCTTTTTTTAAAATAGATATAGGACACCTGATCAGCAAACCAACTATCAGTGCTTATAGGAGTTTGAAGACATATTTTCTCATTTATTGAAGAAGTGCGGATAACAGGAAAATTTTAATATTTTATAATCTCAAAAATTTCAAATAAATCCGAACTATAACCATTACTATCGTGTTGTGAAACCCATGCAATATCAACAGCATCTATAATCATCCGATAATGAAACGATAATTTGAAATTACTTTTAATACGTAATATATTTTTTTATTTAAATTTAACCTCCGGTTTAATTTTGTCAGCTTTCTTAAAGAGTAAGTAAAAAAATAGATCACTAATTTTATACTTTAACTTTCCAGACAGAATTAATTAAAAGTTTTAAATCACGTCAAATTTGCAATTGACAATAAACATTTAAACTAATATTATTGTGAAACTTAAATTGAACCTATGACGAGACAATTGTTACTTATTCTTTAACAAATTAAGAAAAATGCTGAAAATCAAAGCTTTAACAGTCACCTTATTTATACTTTTCTTTTTTGCCGGTAATACTTACTCACAAAATAATACTTATGATTTTCTTAGATTAAATGTAGGAGCTCGTGCTTCTGCACTGGGGGGAAGTTTTGTCACAAATACAAATGATGTAAATGGTTTGTTTTATAATCCTGCATCACTTTCGACTATTACGACTTCACAGGCTTCTATAGGATTTTATAAATACTTACTTGATATAAATTCCGGTAATCTTGCCTATGGTCAGAAATTTAAAGATGAGGGTTATTTCGGCGGTACGGTAAAATATTTTAATTACGGCAGCTTTACTAAAAAAGACGCATCGGCTAATGATCTCGGAACATTTAATGCAAATGATCTTGCTGTTACTTTAGGTTATTCAAATGCATTTCAGGAAAATTTTTATTACGGTGCCAATCTGAAATTTATTTATTCGCAGATCGATGAATTCAATTCTACTGCTCTTGCTGTCGATCTTGGCTTGCTTTATGTAATTCCTTCTACAATGTGGAATTTTGGAATTAGCTTATTAAATGCCGGTACACAGATGAGTCAGTATGATAATACAAAAGAAGATCTTCCTCTCGATCTTAGAGTCGGTGTCAGTAAAAGACTTGAGCATCTGCCGGTAAGGATCAATTTTGAATTCAGTGATCTTACTCAAAGCGGTGAATCATTCTGGGAGAATTTCAAGAACTTATCTGTCGGCGGTGAATTTGATTTCAGCGAGAATGTAAAATTCAGAATTGGATATGATAATGCTCAGAGACAGGATCTTAAGACAGGAAGTTCGATCGGTATAGCAGGATTTTCTACAGGAATTGGATTTAATTTCTTAGAGAATTATTCTTTTGATTATGCTTTCAGTTCGATGGGAAATGTCGGAACAAATAACAGGATTGATGTTGGATTTAAATTGAAATAAAGTTTAATATATAAATTAAGAAAGCCGGGCAATCCAAATTGTCCGGCTTTTTTTATGTTAAAATTATAAGATCAAAAAATATTTAACTTAACTCCATTCTTCCTGATATTCTTAGAAAGCTTTTCTATTTCTGCAAGAGTTGCATTCAGATTATTAAAA
>DAORRV010000090.1:0-6460 GCA_035443185.1 Ignavibacteria bacterium
GTAAAATAATTAACAGAGGATTAATTCTAAATAAAAAAAAAAGCTTACTATTTCTTGGTATATTTTATTTCCATTGTCTTAAACTCAGTACCGTCTTTTTCCATAAACATTTCCAGCAGCTGGCTTGTCGGACTTAATATTGAAAAAATCTCTCTGACCTTTACATCTTTACCTGTTGAAGGATCTACTGAAGTTCCTGTCATTGTTACTGTCTGTGAACTTTCATCCCAGGTTCCGGTCAGATACATCATTCCGGTACCAAAATTGTCTATCCAGATGGACTGAATTTGTTTTTTTGCATTGTCATATCCGATCAGACTCATTCCTTCAAAAGGCATTCCCATCATATCTCCGACATGCAGACCCTGCTGATATCTTCCGCCCATGATCATGCTGTTTGATGCTTCACTAGTAGTGGTGATAGGTGGCGCTCCAGGTGCCATCCAGAAAGTATTCTCTCCGATCCATGTTCCATTACTTTGTGCAAGCATTTCGTGGACACTTCCCGGTGTCATATAATCCATCCATGCTTTTTGCTCTTCAGCTGACTGAGCAAATATATTACAAGCCGTAAAAATAAATAAAAATAAAATTGCATTTGTAAATTTTCTCATTTCTGATCCTTTCGTTTATTAGTTTGTATAAATTAAAATAATACAAAATAAATTAAAATGAATTTTTAAAAATTTTTTTATTTTATTGTATACAAAATATTTATTTTCTTCTGAATGCATCATATTTCTTTATAGCTTACTATAGCATTTGTATTTGTTTAATTTATCTGAGTCTAATTTCCATTATTAAAATCAGTCTTTCCTGTTTAAATATTTAAATTTTCTAATGTCATCTATTTCCTACAAAGGTCTCACACAAAAAGAAGTTATAGAATCTGCAAAGAAGTTCGGTAAAAACATTCCGGAAACTCAAAGCAAAAATATATTACTGCAAACAATTAAAGATATTGTTTTTGAGCCAATGTTTATATTGCTTGTAGCTGCTGCTTTAATTTATTTCTTACTCGGGGAAACAAGTGAAGGTATTATTATGCTGGCTGCATTAACTATTGTAGCGGGAATCTCTCTCTTTCAGGAAAACAGAAGCCGGAATGCTATTGATACCTTGAAAAAAATATCTGAGTCCTCCGCAAAAGTTATCCGGGATAATAATATTATTGAAATCCCCTCAGAAGATATTGTCATTGGAGATCTCATTATTACGGAAGAGGGAAGTAAGGTTCCGGCTGATGCGAGGATCATTGAAGTTCATGACTATTCTGTCAGCGAAAGCATGATAACAGGGGAGTCACTTCCGGTATTTAAAGATCTTACCAAAAAAGGAAACAGAATTTATAAAGGTACAATGGTAATGTCAGGTTCCTCGATCGCTGAAGTCACAGAGATCGGATCGAATACAGTTTACGGAAAGATCGGAACATCATTATCAGATATAACCACCGAAAAAACTCCTCTTCAGATACAGATAAATAAGTTTGTAAAGATAATGGTGATTTTGGGATCTATAGCTTTTATTATTGTCTGGGGAATAAATTTTATTCTCACAGGAGATATAATGCAAAGTCTGCTTCAGGGTCTTACACTTGCAATGTCTGTTCTCCCGGAAGAGATACCTGTTGCATTCAGTACGTTCATGGCTCTCGGCGCTTATAAGCTTTACAGGGAAAGAGTGATCACAAAATTTCCACAGACTGTTGAAACCCTTGGTACTGCTACTGTTATATGCATTGATAAAACCGGTACCATCACAGAAAATAAAATGAAACTCGTCGCTGTCTATGATTATTCAAAAGACATTTCATATGATCTGCAGAATGATCAAATGCCTGTGAACGAAGTATTGGAATATGCAATGTGGTCTTCAGAGCCGCAGCCGTTTGATCCGATGGAAATTTCGATACATCAGTATTATGATAAATTGGCAGCTAATAATAAAAAGGCAGATCATAAATTTATTCACGAATATCCCTTGTCAGGTAGTCCGCCAATGATGACTCATATTTTTCAGGGTAAGGATAAAGAAATTATCGTAGCAGCAAAGGGTGGAGCTGAGTCGATACTAGCTAATTGTAATTTAACCGACATTGAAAAAAATAAGATCATTTCTAAATCAGATGAATTTGCAAAGAAAGGTTACAGAGTTTTAGCAGTCGCAAAATCTAATTATCAGGATCTGAATTTTCCTGAATCTCAAAGTGATTTTGAATTTGAATTTTTAGGATTGACAGCATTTTATGACCCGCCTAAAAGTAACATTAAAAATATTCTTAATGATTTTTATAAGGCTGGGATTAAAGTAAAAATGATCACGGGTGATTATTCTGAGACAGCAATGGCAATAGCTAAACAAATAGGATTCAAAGGTTATGAAGATATAATTACGGGAAAGGAAATACTTGAACTAAGTGAAGATGAGCTTAAAGTTATTTCCGAAAAGAAAAATATCTTTGCAAGAATGTTTCCCGAAGCTAAATTGAAAGTTGTAAATGCGCTTAAGGCAAATGGTGAAATTGTTGCAATGACCGGTGACGGTGTGAATGATGCTCCTGCCATTAAAGCTGCGCATATCGGTATTGCTATGGGAGACAGGGGAAGTGAGATAACAAAAAAAACTGCATCAATGATCCTGATCGATGATGATCTGAGCAGCATGGTTACAGCTGTTGCAATTGGCAGAAGGATATATGAAAATTTTAAAAAAGCAGTTCAGTATATTATTTCTATACATATCCCTATCATTCTTATTGTGACTTTACCGCTGATATTTTTTTGGGATTTTAGAAATATTTTTTCACCGGTTCATGTGATCTTTCTTGAGCTTATCATGGGACCGACATGCTCGATCATTTATGAGAATGAACCGATAGAAGCAAATTCAATGAAGCGGCCGCCAAGGAAAATGTCCGGCAATTTCCTTTCCAAAAAAGAATTACTTATCAGCACAATACAGGGAATAGTGATCACTGCAGGTTGTCTTGCAGCAGGTAAATATTTTTTTGACATAAGCGGTGATGAGGATCTTGGAAGGACGATAGTATTTTCGACACTGATATTCAGTAACCTTTTTCTCACATTGGTGAACAGATCATTTTACTATTCTGTATTTACAACTTTAAAGTATAAAAACAATCTGATATTTCTGATAATAGGAATCTCACTTATTGTACTTACAGGAGCTCTTTTTTTCCCGCCGGCAGTTGCCTTATTTCAATTGACTGAATTAAGTTTAATGCAGATAATTATATCTTTCTTAACTGCAATGATCTGCACCGGTTGGATTGAATTTTATAAAGTTAAAGTGAGACGGGGATTTGATATTGTATTTATGATTTAGTGTTTAATCCAGGCTTTTGTTGCTGTTCCTATATGTTCCAAAGTTTCTCTTGAATTTATTATGTCATTTGATTAAACTTTTTAGCCAACAAGAAAAATAACTTCCGGTCAGAAATTCTGATCTTTAATAATAATTAAATTGATTAAAGTATGACCACTGATAAGTTTATTCGAATTCAAATATTATATTCGCAAACCTTTGGAATACAAACAGTTGCTCAAAGCAATAAAATGCTTTTTAGAAGAATATTCAAACTAACAGTTTTATATCATTAATATTTTGAACGCTGCTAAAATAAAAATTGATTTTGTCTCTACGGAAAAATTACTGAAACAAAATCAGCCGCATTGTTTTCTACAATTGATGCATCGCTCGCATCGGTAAAGTTATCGCCTGTTACGTCTGATGCCAGATAACCCGTTGCAAAATTAAAAGAATTATTATCCACTATCAGGGCATCGGTCACATCTACAATGCCGTCCTTATTTACGTCTCCACCGTAAATTGCAAATCTAACAGGTGAAGTATCCACCTGAATTACATTTGATCCGACTACAAGAGTTCCTGAATCCCTGATGTTTAGTTTCAGATCATTAAAATTGAATGTCATACCTGTGCTGATTGTGTTTATCGAATTTCTATGTGACAATTCAAGTATAAAGCTTATTCCGTTTTGAATTGCAGTAGCAGGAGTAAAATTAAACAGACCTTCGCCGTCAGTTTTCAAAATTGTCTTTACCGATTGAACAGCAGTATACGGAAAAGAAGAATTTCTTAATATGGCAGTTATTGTATCGGGCTGCTGCAAATTAGCAGCAGGATCATAAAATCCCTGAATGAGACTATATACCTGCAGATCGTAACCTCTTAGACCTTCTTCATTAAAATTTAATCCCCAGGCATATAAAAAACCTGAGTCAAGAGACACTTCATCCCGGATAACAAGCTTCCAGCTGCCTTGTATATTTTTATTCATCAATACATTTCCCAAATTGTTTTCGGGTTTAATTTTTGCATGGAAGGAAGAAAAGCTGTTGCTTGATAAAGAGCTGTCGGCATCATCATCAAAGATTGTAATGAGATTATTATCAGAACAATTTGTAGATCTGTTATTAAATACCACAATCGAATCTCCATGCGGGGAGATAAGGGAAATTTCAAGATCGGAAAGTTTTGTGTGATTTAACGATACAAATAAATTTATATCCTGAAGGTTGACGCTTTTATTTACGGTTTGCGAATCTCTTAATGTTCCGGATTGAGGTATCAACTTTCTTGTCTGTTGTATATAATATCCTCTGTGAAAAATATTTATGTTATCCTGATTTACAGGTGATACCGGCTGACTTTCCACAGTGCCCGGATTGCTGAATGTTGTATTATTTCTGAATAGTAATTTTGGTCCGCCGTTATCATTATTATCAAAGGTATTACCGTCAAATCCGTAATTAACGTTATTGTCTAAAATATTAGGATCTGAGCTTTTATTGAATGATGCATAAATTGAGTTTTGAATTTCCGAAATTGTTTTGCTTTTGTTTGTGATTCTTAATTCATCTATATATCCGTCAATGTCCAGTATTGTACCCAGACCCCCTCCTATAAAAAGTGAATCCGAATTTACAGTTACCGGACCCAGATTATTAAATCCTGCTGTCACCTGAATTCCGTTAAATACAAATTTATACTGACCTGTCGAAGTATATGTAAATGCAATGTGAGACCACTTCTTCAGCGGAATTGAATGACCTGATGTTATCAATGCTCCGTTTATTAAAGCATTGATACTGCCTGAGGTATAAATAAAAGCGTAAGAATTTCCTTTTGTAATAATTCTACCCTGATTATTTTCGATTGGATAAAACCAGCATTCAAGCGTAACTGCGTTTACCGGATTCAGAGATGGAGTATCTGTACCTGCCAGATAAGAATCATCTCCGTTAAAGAATATACAATTATTTAGTGTAAGATTTTGATCGGGACTGAAAGGAAGCATAGCAGCATCGGATTCGGGAGCAGGTGAGCTGCTAACATTTCTAAATTGACCATGATTTCCGAAATCCGAAAGATCTCTTGCCGAAAGAGCAGAAGGAAATTCTCTCTGAAATGCTGACGATAAAACCAAACCCAAATAAATTCCGCTTGAAGTGCCGAGTGACGATCTCATATTTTTTGAAATTTGTTCTGCCGAAACTTCTTTGTTCCAGATTCTTACTTCATCCAATCTTCCCGCAAAAGGAGTTGAGTTTCCGCTGATACCTATGAATACAGAATCCGGATTGGTCTGCGGCTCTGCACCGACTATAATTGCCGCAGTATCCAATACTCCGTTAATATAAATTTTAAATGAATCTGAAACAGAACTAAAACTACATGCCACATGCGTCCACTTGCCGACCTGAAGCACGGAAGATGAGCTGCTCGTAATTCTGTGTGCTCCGTTAGTATAGAATCCGATTCTGCCTGCGTTGATTAATCTTATTCCATATCTTAATGAAGTGCCAAGAGCACCACCTTTTGATATGATACCTTTTGATCCGCCGGATAGCGAACCCGGATTTATCCATGCTTCAATAGTAATACTGCCTGTTATGTCAAGCGATGATGAATTTGGTACAGACATGTAGCTTGTAGAGCTACCGCTGAAGAGAGCATTCTGATTCCAGTAAATTTGTGCGGATAAATACGTGCTGCCAAATATTATAACTCCGACAACATTTGCAAGAATGATAAATTTTTTCATGGTTTGATTTATTTTGTTGAAATATTAAAAAAATCTTTATATAAAAGAATCACCGGTCTTAGCGGCTTCAGACAATCGAAACCGCAGTATCCTGACGTCATCCCTGTATTGATGCAGTGGAGTGTATGAAATGAAAGAAGTCTGACTTAGGGATGATGTAATTCAATTGATACAAAATTAATTGAGATTTTAAATTATTCAAAATGAAAATATTCCCATTCTTAAAAATTTTCTAAGTTCATTTCAAATAAATACTTTATTTTTTGTCTGAAATTCAGATTTTTGTCTGAAATATTCTGTTTATCATTAATAATTTTTTACTGTATCAGATGAACTTTTGAGCATGTAATATCTCATCCATTAACAGCT
>DAORRV010000090.1:6560-13502 GCA_035443185.1 Ignavibacteria bacterium
AATTTGAAATTTGTAATTTGTAATTGCTCTTAAGGAGTTATTTTAGTTACAAAATTAAATCCGTTATTATCAGCAAACACCGCATCAGCCAAGTCAATTATTCCATCGCCGTTAACATCTGTCGGCAGATATCCCGATGCAAAGTTGAACGCATCGTTATCTATCATGCTTCCGTCCGTAAGGTCAACCGTTCCGTCCTGATTTACATCACCGCTGTATATGGCAAATCTGACCGGTGACGGGTCAACCAGTATCAAATTATTTCCAAACGCTTTTGTAATTAAATTCGTGAAATCATAATTCAAAGTACCGCCGTTGGTTAAACTTTCTCCACCGGCTTTACTCCAGGTTTCGATCGTGTTCCTGTGCTTTACCGCAAGATAGTATGTGCCGTTTGACACATTGGAAAAAATATATGATCCTGAAAATGTAACAGAGTCAATTATTGATTTTGCGGAATCTACAATTGCATAAGGTGAAGTAATGTTATGCAGATAAACTCTTGCTGTATCTCTCATATTTAATTTTTCGGAACCCGGATTATAAAATCCTTCCGGGATTACTTTTATGTTTGCATTTGCTGTGGGAGGACCCCAGATTAAAGTCAGTCCTGACGAGGGAAATACTGTACTGCTTATCAGGCACTGCACATCATTGGTTGCTCCGGCTGTTGTAGTTAACCAGTTTGAAGAAGTGGTTCTGTTATTAAAATCAGAAGCAAGAATTCCTCTTAATCCAACCTGTCCTGAAACTGAGATCGGACCCTGATCTATATTTCCATATACAACTTCAATTTTTCCGGCAGCTTCGTAAAGTTTGATCTGAAAATTCAGATTGTCCACAGTTCCTGTCGTTATGTTTCTTTTGAAATTTTTGAATTGAATAGTATGAACTCTGTTACCTGCTGCGCCTGTAGTTCCACGAACTATACTTGCTGACGCTGTCTGAATAATTTCACCAGAGCCGGTGGATGTAGCAGCGGCTGACAATAAAATTGTACCAAGACTTTGATTAAAAGAAATGATAGTTGCCGATGCGGCAATCCCAGTTCCCGTTATAAGTCTGCCGGCTACAATGCCTGCAAAACTTACAACATTTGAAAGTACCGGACTACCTGCTACTCTGTCTGCATTTGTTCCGAATATTCCGATCAGATTTGCTCCGAATGAGCTGACAGATCCGTCATAAGTTTCAGTTGCTGCTATTGGTCCGTAATTGGCTGCTACAGGGGGAGTTGTTCCGAAAGTTATAAAGCCGTTTGAGTTTATTGCAAAAGTAGTGTAAGCTGCTCCGTTGAATCTGAAAGAGAAAGGAATGCTGTTTGAAGGATATGTTACATCATCAAGATTCATTGGATTTGTGATCGTCGAAGTAGAAAATGCAACTGTTGTATCTCCGGTAATCTCATTATAAGACCCGTTATTTTGTGTAAATGAATAAAGAGAAACCTGTGCAAAAACACTAGCATTGAAACACAGAATTTGAATTACAAAAATTATTGAAATTAATTTTGTCATGAAATTTTAGATTGAAATTTCAGAAGACAAATTTTTACTTTGATTAAATTGCATCAAAAAAAAATTAATTTAAGGATATGGCAGTCTTCTAAAATAATTTAGAAAGATTTTTTAAGATATGTTTGTTTAAGTATCTTCCTTTAGGATTTTAACCTAATGAATAAGCTCTTTTTTATTAAGCAGTGATTTGCCAATCTCAGCGCTTATTTACTTTACCGGAAATACTTTTTTGGGGAAGAGTATTAATCTTAATTAGAAGCAAAACATTTGATGACAAGAAAGCTAAATCAGTTGTATAAATTATTGGACTTGTCTCTTTTTGATTTTCTTCTACTAAAAGAAATTTAGTTAATGATCGGATTTTTTAATTCACAACTATCACTTTAACAAGCTATGCTTTTCAATCTCTAAAGTCAAGCGTTATAGTTACTGAAGAAGAGGTTCGCATTGAGTCATGATTAATGTAACTGTGTTATAGCAGTAAAAACGGATAATTCGAACCGTAGTTGGTATTCCAAAAAGTTTTACAATCTCATTAGAATTTTGCGATTCCTTTCGCTGAAACTTTTTGGTCACTAACGCCAAAACTACCAGTCAGAAACTTCTGACTATTTTAAAACTCAACTCTAATTATTGAATCAAACTCTTTCTAAAAAAGTCTTATTTTATAGAAATCAAAAATTTAAAAATATTTTACTCAAAATAATCTACTTTTATGTTCAAACAATTTCAACCCGAACTTCAGAAAGAATTAGATTCAATTAAGGAACAGGGACTTTTTAAAAAGGAAAGAATAATAGAAACACCACAGGGTGCAGAGATCAATGCAAACGGCAAAGAAGTTCTGAACTTCTGCGCAAATAATTATCTCGGACTTTCATCACATCCCGAAGTCATCAAAGCTGCACACGAAACTCTCGATAAATATGGTTATGGAATGTCGTCAGTAAGATTTATCTGCGGTACACAGACCATTCATAAAGAACTCGAAAAAAAGATAAGTGAATTTCTCGGAACAGAAGATACTATTCTTTATGCAGCGTGCTTCGATGCAAACGGCGGTGTATTTGAGCCGTTGCTCGGTGATGCTGATGCAATTATTTCTGATGAATTAAATCATGCAAGCATTATCGACGGAGTTCGATTATGCAAGGCTATGAGATTCCGTTATAAAAATAATGACATGGCTGACCTTGAGGAAAAATTAAAAGATGCAAAGGAAAAAGGTGCAAAACAAATTCTGATATGTACTGACGGTGCATTTTCTATGGACGGCGTTATCGCAAACCTGAAAGGAATATGTGACCTTGCTGATAAATATGAAGCAATGGTAATGACGGATGAATGTCACTGTACGGGTTTTCTCGGAAAGACAGGCAGAGGATCCATTGAAGTAAACGACGTGATGGGAAGAATTGATATAATTACAGGTACACTCGGCAAAGCACTTGGCGGAGCAATGGGAGGATTTACAAGCGGCAGAAAAGAGATCATTGAAATGCTCAGACAAAGAAGCCGTCCTTATTTGTTTTCAAATTCACTTGCTCCTGCTATTGTCGGTGCTTCGCTGAAAGTGCTCGAACTCCTTAGTGAGACTACAGAATTAAGAGATAAGCTCGAAGAGAATACAAATTATTTCCGAGAAAAAATGACAGAAGCCGGATTTGATATTAAGCCGGGTATTCATCCGATAGTTCCGATCATGCTGTATGATGCAAAGCTCTCGCAGGATATGGCAGCAAAATTACTTGATGAAGGAATTTACGTCATCGGATTTTTCTACCCTGTAGTTGCAAAAGATAAAGCGAGGATCAGAGTTCAGCTTTCAGCTGCTCATTCAAGAGAAGATCTGGATAAATGTATAACAGCGTTTGTCAAAGTGGGTAAAGAACTTAATGTAATAAAATAATTTAAAAAGAATAAAGTATTGGAAAATTTATTTAATACAAAAGACAGAGAATTAATACTCGAAAGAATTTCTAAGTTAAATGAAAATTCAAAAGCTGTCTGGGGTAAAATGAATGTCAACGAAATGATGGTTCATCTCACTGACCCGCTGAGGGTTGCGATAGGTGAAAAGCAGGCGGAATTTTTTAAGACAGAATATTCTGAACCCGGACTGCGTCATAAGATAATTTATGAACTGGAATGGCCGAAAGATTCTCCAACTTCTCCTGAGTTTAACAGGGAATTTAAAGGTACAGAACCGATGGATTTTAAAAGTGATCTTGATACACTTCATGAAGTAGTAAAAAATTTTATTAGTAAATCCGACGAAGTAAGTTTTACAATTCATCCTACTTTTGGTGATATTTCAAAAGAAGATTGGGGACGGCTTATGTGGAAACATATGGATCATCATTTAAAACAATTCGGATCATAATTATAAAATTGACTGACAGACCAAAATATTCTCTGATAGAATTTGAAAGAAGGTGGCTCGTAAAAAAAGATATGATCCCTGACATTTCAGTTCTGGAAAAAATTCTGATAACAGATAAGTATTTTCCTGATACAAGAATGAGACTTCGTGAAATGACAAATACTCAGGAAGGTGAAACAGTTTATAAGCTGACAAAAAAGTATGGGAAGATAACAGATAGTTCCGAACCTCTTACTACCATTTATTTGTCTCAGGCTGAATTTGATTTGTTTAACAGACTTGATGGATATGGACTGAAAAAAACTTTATACCGATTTCCTTATTCAGGCAATATTTTTCTGATAGAGTTTTTTTCATTTCCCATTACAGATCTTATATTAGCAGAAGCGGAATCACAGTCTGAAAAAGAACTCAGTCAGTTAATTCTGCCTGATTTTATTTCTAAGGAAATCACAACAGATAAAAATTATGAAGGGTATTCAATTGCATCAGGATTAAGATCTTAATAAAATAAAACAATTTAATCCCCGTTCATTATCATCTATTAATTAAAAAAAAATGAATATAGACTCTGACGAAATAGACAGGAGTATTTCCGGATTTATGAACCGTCACGGAGTACAGGCATTGCAAATATCCCTTGCTATTATTTTTATCTGGTTTGGAATATTAAAACCTCTTGGCATTTCTGCTGCTGCACCGCTTGTCAGATCTACAGTGGACTGGATGCCATTCTTTGATGCGGACGGCTGGGTGAATATAATCGGTTGGTGGGAAGTGACTATCGGAGTATGTTTTCTTTTTAAAAAAACGATCCGGATCGCAATTGCTTTACTGGCAATGCAAATGGCAGGGACGTTCATGCCGCTTATACTTCTTCCCGAAGTAACTTTTCAAACTGGAAAGATACCTTATGCTCCGACCATTGAAGGTCAGTATATTATTAAAAATCTTCTTATCATATCTGCAGCACTTGTGATCGGCGGAACGGTGAGAAACAGAGATAATAAATTATTGAAAATTTAATGAATATAAAAATCCGTAAAGCTGAAATAAAGGATCTGACTGAACTAAATAAACTTCAGCAGAGTCTTGTAAATTTTGAAAGACCTTTTGATGACGGTATACCTGCGAAAGGTGATGTAAATTATTATGACATTAATAGATTATTAATTGATGACTTTACTTATTTTGTAGTTGCTGAAACTGAAGGGAAAATTATCGGCTGCGGATTCGCTCAGATCAGGGACAATCTAAACTGGGCAATTGAAAAAAAATTGGGATATATAGGTCTGATGGTGGTCAGGGAAGATTACAGAAGAAACAACACAGGTAAAAATATCATTGAAAATCTAACCGGATGGCTAAAAGAAAAAAATATTTTGCATATCATTCTCGAAACTTACTCATGTAATGAAACTGCGATCAATGCATATAAAAAATACGGATTCAAAGAATTTGTTTTACAAATGAAATTTGATACCAATTGAATGTTATGTCCTTTTGATCTATTTTATTAGCCAATGAATTTTTTTAATCATTTGAATCAATTTAATCATTTGAATCAATTGAAATATTTGAAATAATGAATTTAATAGACAGGTACACATTAAAAAAACATATAGGTCCGTTCTTCTTCGGATTGTTTACTGTTATATTCATTTTTCTATTTCAGTTTTTTATAAAGTCACTTGATCAGTTCCTTGGTAAAGGTTTGAGCATGTGGATCATAATTCAGCTCATCTCACTGAATCTCGCTTGGATGCTGACACTCGCCGTACCAATGGCAATGCTTGTTGCATCTCTTATGGCATTCGGATCGATGTCATCCGAAAATGAGATCACTATCATCAAAGCTTCAGGTATAAGTCTGCAGAGATTAATGCTGCCTGTAATTCTAATATCATTTGTCATGTTTTATCTAATGATAAAATTCAACAACGACATACTGCCCGAAGCTAATCATAAAGCAAGGATTCTTTTGTATGACATTTCAAAAACCAAGCCGACCTTTCTTCTCGAAGCAGGTAAGTTTTCCGATGATCTGCAGGGTATCAGAATATTAGTTAAGAAGACATTCCCAAATAGTAATAATATTGAAGGTGTTTTTATTTATGACTATTCAGATCCGCAGTATAAAAATTTACTTACAGCAAAATCGGGAGACATTGGATTCTCAAGTGATTTTAAAAATATAATAATGAATCTGAATGACGGAGAGATACATCAACTCAGTCAGAAAGATCCTGCACAGGATTACAGGAAAATTAAATTTGAGAAGCACCGGCTAATGTTCAAAGCTGAAGGATTTGGATTTCAGAATTCAAATGAAAATACTTTTTCAAGAGGGGACAGAGAGTTATCTGCAAATGCAATGAATATTGTTGTTGATAGTTTGATAGTATTAAAGAACGGTCTTGATGATAAGTTTATTACAGCACTAACGAAAGATATTAGAAGGCTGGCAGAATTAGATTACAAAGATACTGTTTTCACAAAGCCCGTAAGTGAACCAATTCAAAATTCAAATACAATAAATTCAAATACTCCGAAAGAAATTGTATTGTCAAAATACGACAGTCTTAAAAATCTGCAAAGACTAATAGCAGAGAAATCTTCTGAATATAAAAATACAATTGCATTTTCAAAGCAGATAGATAAGCAGATAGACTCATACGAAGTAGAGATTTATAAAAAATATTCGATCCCATTTGCCTGCGTAGTATTCATACTTGTAGGTGCTCCTCTCGGATACAGGGTAAAAAAGGGAGGATTCGGTATTGCAGCGGGATTATCTTTATTATTTTTTCTTCTCTACTGGGCATGCCTGATAGGAGGTGAAAAGCTTGCTGACAGGGCATTAGTGACACCTTTCATGGGAATGTGGATTGCAAATATTATTATAGGATGCTTAGGTTTGTATTTAATGTTTAAATCATCTTAATTATATTACAAAAGTTTACAATCAAGTTTAATTGTCAAGCCCCGAACAATATAAAATTACCCAACTCCGCCAGGTTCGGAAGAAAGCAACGGTAAGTA
>DAORRV010000091.1:0-12708 GCA_035443185.1 Ignavibacteria bacterium
CTCAAAGTCTCAAAGTCTCAAAGTCTCAAAGTCTCAAAGTCTCAAAGCCTCAAAGCCTCAAAACCTCAAAGCCTCAAAGCCTCTAAATCTCAAAGCCTCTAAATCTCTAAATCTCAAAGTCTCAAAGTCTCAAAGCCTCAAAGCCTCAAAGCCTCAAAGTCTCAAAGTCTCAAAGTCTCAAAGTCTCAAAGTCGTAAAGTCGAAAAGTTTTAAAAAAAATAAATACTTTGAGTCTTCAACACCTCTTGGCACCCTAAATTATCAATCAATTAAAAACATCGTTTTTTTGCTTTAAATCAACATTTAAGTATGTTTACTTATTGAAATTGAGTATGTCTACTCAGACGAATTGTGTATATATACTTAATTCATGTAAACTACAATATTGTTAAATTAATAAATCAATATTGAAAGAATTCTTCAAAGTAACTTGCTACAAAACTGCAAATATTTGCCGATTTAAGTAATTCCTTTTTTGCAAGCCCTGTAATTTTATACAGGGCTTGTTCCTTTTTAAATTATCACAATTAAAATATTCAGTATTTTACTCATTCAAAGTTAAGTGAGAACACTTACAAATTTTCGGTAAGTGCCTTTATTATAATTACGGTGAGTTGTCATTATATTTGTATCGGTTGTTAAAATTAAACATTACAAATCTATGACACTTCGTAATTTCATTTCAGGACTTACCCGCATTATTACAATTCAATAAAAGCTCCGGTCTGGAATCCGGAGCTGCATTTCTTTTTTAGAAAATTTTTGAAAATATAAAAGATATAAATGGTTATTTATTTTTCCTCAAAAAAAAATTATTATATATTAAATTAAACTTACTCCCTGATGAATATTAATACCAAATTCATTACTACCATTTCAGATAAATTCAGGCCTTCCGAAAAATTTCATATAAAAGACTGTAATGATTTTTCATTAATAAATTCATTAAGTATAAATTTTCATATTAAAGCAATAGATATAAAGCTGAAATTTTTTTGAAGTTTCAAAGTGAATATACTTTTTGTTTATAATTTAATACTTAACCAATTTTTGAAATTTTTAAAAATTAAAAACACTGAATAATTTTTTATTAATTAAAAACAGCATATTATGGTAGACAAAGAAAATTTTTTTAAGAAATATCCATACAGACCATTAAAGCAAATGGGAGTAGTTACTATTGAAAATATTATAGATCACTATGATGAAGACAAGGGTTATAGAAATCTGAGAGAACTGGCATATGTACTGGCGACAGCTTATCACGAATCAGCGCATACATGGAATCCTTCAATAACGGAATACGGAAAAGGAAAGAAAAGAAAGTACGGAATGCCGCATGCAAAGACCGGTCAGATCTATTATGGAAGAGGATTATGTCAGCTTACATGGCATTACAATTATGAAAGTTTTACAAAGATCTTAGGAGTTGATCTTGTTAATGAACCGGACCTTGCTCTTGAACCCAGGAACAGTGTGGATATTCTGATGATCGGAATGCGTGACGGAATTTTCACAAGACATAAACTGAATATGTATTTTGACAAAGACACTACTGACTGGGTTGGTGCGCGCAGAATTGTAAACGGACTGGACAAAACGAATCTGATTGCATCTTATGCAAAAGCTTTTTACAGAGGACTTGATTATAAAAAAGAAGAAGAAAAATCTGCAGAAGAATCGGAGATCGTTAATATTCAGAATCCGAAAAAATCTTTAGCTGAGACAGAAGCAGCGGCTGTACATAGAGTAGAACTCGAGGGAAGAATTGTAAAGCCCTGATTAAAATTTAATCTGAATATAAAAATTATTATGAAAAAAATACTGACCATTGACGGAGGCGGGATCAGAGGTGTACTTCCTGCAAGAATACTGCATGAGATCGAAAAACGTACGAAGAAACCAATTTCGGAAATATTCGATCTCATTGCGGGGACATCGACGGGTGGAATACTTGCACTTTGCCTTACAAAGCCAAAAGAAAACGGTAAGCCAAGATATAAAGCTCTTGACATACTGAAATTGTATGAAGATGAAGGTAAGAAGATCTTTAAAAAATCTCCATGGAAATCCACGATGTCAATGGGAAATCTGGTTGATGAAAAATTTTCAATAGCTGGCATTGAAGAAGTATTAGAAGTATATCTCGGTGAAACAAAACTTTCGGAATCACTCACGAATCTTATTATCCCAAGTTATGAACTCGAGCAAAGAATCCCATTTTTCTTTAAATCCCGAAAAGCAAAAGAATCTGAAGATTATGATTTTAAAATGAGAGATGTAGCCAGAGCAACAAGCGCAGCGCCGACTTATTTTGAAAGTCTTAAATTAAGAGCTTCGCCCCCGGTAGATTATTTTGCACTGATAGACGGCGGAGTATTTGCAAACAATCCGTCAATGTGCGCTTATGCTGAAGCAATAAAAGAGTTTGGCAGTGATGAGGAAATCCTTTTGGTATCACTTGGTACTGGAGAGCTCACGAGGAGAATTTCTTATGAAGAATCAAAGAACTGGGGACTGATCGGCTGGGCAAGGCCTTTACTGGATGTAGTATTTGACGGAGTAAGCAGGACAGTCGAATATCAGCTTTGCCAGATACTGAATTCAGATCCGAATAAAAAAAGATTCTACAGATTTCAGACAAAACTTGATATCGGAAATGATAATATGGACGATGCTTCAGCAACTAATATCCGGGTACTAAAACTGAAAGCTGAAGAAATGATCAACAGTAATAAAGATGAATTTGAATCGCTTTGTAAACTGCTGTAATTCAGTTTCCGCAGAGTCCGAAAAGCACTTGACTCTGCGGGAACAATTAAGGTTACCTCTAAGACTCGAAGGCTCTAAGAATGTTGTTTTTAAAGTTCTTAAACTTTGAGTCTTAGAGCCTTAGAGGCGTTTTGGAAAGTCTGAGAGTTTGGAAACTAGCATCTTTCTGTTTGCAGTAAATATCGGTAAATTGCGTAACTTCAGTTATTCATTAATTTAAATTATGATCATGCCATCTATTTTTAACTTCAGTGGATATTACAAACCTGATCCGCTTGACAAAGCTCCTGCGGCTGCACAATATATAATTAATATAATTGTTACTTCCGTGATAACTGCAGTAATGGTTTACTGCATAACCGATGTTTTCGGTCTGCTGGAATTTGAAAGTATGGGCGTTAAAATTATGGAAGTGATTGTATTCGGTTTGATATTTGCGCCAATGATAGTCTTTTTCCGAAAGTCGAGTTCTCTTTTCCTGATATTAATTATTTTTATACCTCTATTTATATTTGACATTTATCTGCAGGCAAATGTGAGGGATGCAAATGAATCAGCACTTTGGATCTATCTTCCCGGGACTTTCATAGATGATGTAAAGATCTTGCCATTAAGATTTCTGATGACACTTTCATTTGACGGTCTGATCGCAGGACCGCTGTGTATCTGGATCAGCAGGTTGATCGCGAAATTAATATACGGCAAAAGAAAATTACCCGGAGCTGATTATGAAGACAGAGTAAAACTTTTTAATGAAGAGTGGTCAAAGGAAACTATAGAAAAGCCTAAGCGCGATTTTGGATTTTATGTATTGAGAATACTCGGCTTTGCATATATTGCATATTTATTTATACTGATCATCGGAATGCTGGGACATACTCCCTGGCCTGAGCAGATTGGAAATCTTATTTCGATGACCTATGTAAATCCCACACTGGCAGTAAATACATTTTCGAAAATAGGTATCATGATCCTGTTTACATTTATCGGAGCTTATAACCGAAAGGCAAGATATTATTGCTGCTGGGGACTGATAGTCGGACATGCAGTCTCTACAGTCAGCTCACTCGGATTTTATTTTTATGCATTTAATGCTCCGCAGATTTCGGAATTCCTTTTGACATCAGCAATAGTCGATGGCGTAATGATCGTACTTTTTTTTATAATTCTTTTCCAGTGCAGATCCGAGAGTTTCTGGATCAGAGATGAGAAAGACTTTCCGAAAAATTTTTCAGTCCCTTCACAAATAATGAAAATAAGTTTATACATAGTATCAGCAGTTTCATTTGGAATGGTTTTACTTGCATTATATTTCAGATTATTTACAGACGGCAGCAGTGGACTCGGAGCTGTTTACGGATATCCGGATCCTTCATTAGGTAATACACTCACATTATATTTCACAATATCATTTCTCGCATTTATATTAGCAAAGAGTTTAGTATTAAGAAAATATTTATACGGCATTCTTTTATTTCCATTTTTTATTGGATCTGCAGCTGCGGTCATTATTTATTTTGTAATGGAATATTTGAATGAACTTACTATCACAACAAGAGGCGGCAGTTTTATAAGACCTGACTGGTATTTTATGATGTTTATAATGTTCAGTTCTCTGATATTTATTTTTCTTACAGCCGTAAGAAAATTATACTACGAGGTGGACTTCATGATATCATCACTGAATCCGTCCAGTGCTAAGAATGTTATTGCACTTTCCGAAGCTTTTTTTGGAAAGGAAAATGGAATGGATAATAAAAATGATAATGGAATGGACAAAAGAAAGAACTCCGGAATTTTAAAAGCTATTGATAATTATATCAGCGGAATAAGCGGAAGGAAAAGAGGACTTCTTAATTTTCCATTCTGGCTGATAGAGAATTTATTTAATCTTATATTCGGACTGCACCCGGGTTTGTCGGTGATGAGCAGGGAGGAGCAGAGATGGTTTCTGAAAAAATATATGCTGAGAGATCCTGTTGAATGTTCAAAATCATTTGTGCCGATGTTTGCCGACATGGGTTTTCAAATCGGACTTGCAGCCAATGCAATGATTATGTTTGCAAATTATTCTGATATAAATGTAAGAAAAAAGATCGGCTATGTACCATTTTATGCCAGAGACAGAATGCAGAAAGAGATCCCGACTGATGGAGCACCTTATGAAAATATTTTTCCTCTTCCGGAAAATCCTGAACATGAGAATAATTTTCGAAAGCCAACTGATGAATATGATAAAAAATTTGTAACTCCCCGGATTTTGACTTCTGTAGAAGAGAAGGAAATTCCCGACGAAGCAGATTATGTAATCATTGGGTCAGGAGCAGGTGGAGCTGTAATGGCTTACCGGCTCGCCCAAAAAGTTTCCGATCCGTCAAAGATACTTCTTATTGAACGCGGCAACAGATACCAGCCATTGCAGGACTTCAGCGATAATGAAATGGAAATGATGAGAAAGCTTTATAAAGAAGGAGGACTTCAGCAGACTAAAAAATTTACAATGTCAGTACTTCAGGGAGAATGTCTTGGCGGGACTACTGTCGTTAATAATGCAATCTGTATCGAAATGGATGATGAAATAAAATATAAATGGCAGAATGAATATGACATTGATCTCAGTAGCTTAAGTGAAGAGTATGAAAAGATCGCTAAGGAAATTGATATACAAGAGCTTGATGAAAAAGGAATTAATAAAAATGTATCAGCAAAATTTAAAAAAGGTGTCAAAGGGTTTAATGAAAATTCTGATGAAAAACTAAAGACATTATTTCCGCTTAAAGCAAATCACAGAAATCTGATTGGAGATGAGAACTGGAATCTGGGGAATAAGAGACAGACAAAAAGAACTATGCTCGAGACATACATTCCATGGAGTGAAGCAAGAGGTGTAAAGGTTTTATCAAATTTGTCAGCATTAAAATTTACTCATTCAGGCAGGAAAGCGGATTCAGTAATAGTGAGAACTGAAGACGGAGAAATTAAAAAAGTAAAAGTAAATAAAGCTGTGATCGCTGCAGGCGGAGTAATTGCAAGCAGTCATTTCTTTATGCGCAGCGGAATTAAAGTTAATGTCGGAAAAAGAATGAGCTGTAATTTTGCATTCCCTGTGACATTTCAGTTTGAAGATATTTTAAATGCATTCGATGGAAATCAGATCACACTTGGTGCACTGGATGAAAAGAATCGCGCAGTATTTGAAACATATTTCAACCCGCCTGCATCATTTGCATTGTCTTCGATTCCTTTTTATTTTGGAAGAAGAAATGATATGATGAAAAATTATACCAGGTCAGCAAATTTCGGAGCACTTGTCGGCTCGGAACCGAATGGTGAAATTCAGACCAAAGCGGATCTACTTAACGGGCAGCCTTTTGAATGGGAGCTTGGTAATATGGACAGAGAAAATATACGTTATGCATTTAATACAATTTTAAAACTTGGATATTATGCAGGAGCTAAAAAAGCAATTTTACCAATGAAACCCGGAATTGAAATTGATCTATCTATACAGAATTTAGGAAAGTTTGAAAAACTTTTTAATGAATATCCACTCACCATCAGCGATCTGCTTATAGGTACGGCACATCCGCAGGGCGGGAATATTATGACAGGAGATAAATCAATTCACAAATCTAAAAGAGTGCTTGATCAGAATTACCGGCTGGATGGATTTGAAAATGTATTTGCTGCAGATGCATCTGTCTTTCCTGAAAGTATGAGAGTCAATCCTCAGTGGACGATAATGGCAATGAGCGCAATGGCTTCAGAGCACGTACTTAAAATTTAAAAACCTGAAAATAAATACAGATCTTATAAATGGATGACAAAAAAATTGAGATAATAAAAAGAGAAAAAGAAGATTACATAGATCTTTCCAGAAGCGAGGCAGAAAATCATTATAAAGCAGAAGCCAGCAAGGAAGTAATAAAAACTGAAAGACCAAAAAATGTTGCAATAAATAAAGTCACTGATTTTTTCGAATCAAAATTTTTTAGTTGGATATTCCATTACATAAAAAGCAGGTTCGGTCTTCGGCATAAATTCCAGTCTTATGAATTAGAGAGTGACAAAGGAATTTACAAAATGGAGAAATCAAATAATGACGGTAAAGATGAAATTACAATTGCACTCGCTGCTGACTGGGCGACGGATACTGCTGAGTCTGATATTATCGGAGACCTGATAGAAGATAAAGATCCTGATTATACCATTCATCTAGGAGATACTTATTTTGTAGGAATGAAGGAAGAGATGAAGATCAATTTTTTAGATGACAATTGTTCATGGCACAGAGGTGCGTCGGGTAGTTTTGCTATGCTGGGAAATCACGAAATGTATTCGAGAGGGATTTCTTATTTCAGGGATCTGCTGCCGACAATGGGAATTTTTGATAAAAGTATAAATAAATATGCCGGTCAGAAGGCAAGTTACTTTTGTATAGAGAATGAACACTGGAGGGTCATTTGTCTGGACACAGGTTATAATTCAGTCGGTATTCCATTACTCGAATATATTTTCAAACCGAAAAGTGAATTCAGAAAAGAAATTCTTAAGTGGCTCAAAGAAGAAGTTAAAATAAATGAAGACAAACGCGGACTAATATTCATGACACATCATCAGTACTGCACTGCATTTGAGAAAGAGGATGAATATGTGAAACCAGCGGAACAGTTGGCAGAACTTATCGGTAAAGACAGACCTGTGATCTGGATATGGGGACATGAGCACCGTCTGACTATGTTTGGGAAATATTCTTCCGAAAATGGAATAGCTGCATATGGCAGATGCATTGGTAACGGAGGTATGCCGATTGAATTTAAAAACAAAATCCTTCCTGACATGGATAAAAAAAGAAATCTTATTTTATATGACGAAAGGGTTTATACAAAGATCAAAGGATTTGATATTGGATACAATGGTTTTACGATCATGAGTATAAAAGACAAAGAACTGACTTTGGAATATTTTGATATTAAAGATGAAAAGTTAATCACGGAAAAATGGACTGCGGATAATCAGACAGGTGAGATAGATAATATGGAGTTTACTGTGCATTCGAAAGACGATGGGATAATTCAATTGGGAATTAAAAATTAGGAATTACGAATGTATAGAAAGCGGATTATTATTTGAAATTAAAATAAAATTAAATTCAAATTTTATTTTATTTTATTACTTAAATCTTCCGCTTGTCTGAACCATGATTAAAGGATTTCATGATTACATGATTTAATGCCGCATCCGAGATTAACAATCGTGAAGTAGCACAGATTATTAATCTGTGATTGAGCGCATTCCAAAACTAATCTCAAAATCAAGAAATCCTCAATTCAAGCAAATCAAGGTTCAGACAATTTCAAAATTACTTCAGCAAAATCATCCGCTTAGTCTCACTAAATTCCCCTGCATCAAGTTTATAAAAATAAACTCCGCTCGATAAATTACTTCCGTCAAAACTTATTCTGTAACTTCCGGCTATTTGCTTTTCATTCACAAGCGTAGCTAATTCATGCCCGAGTACATCATATACAATCAACTTTGTAAAACCCGTAACTCGTAACTCGTAATTTATAACTGTACTTGGATTAAATGGATTTGGATAATTCTGCGACAGTGAAAACTTCTCCGGCACTGTAGTAGAATAAGGTTGAATTCCTACAGGTTCGTCGGGCGGGATAAAGCCGAATTGATTTGTTCTATAGCGGTCGTGACCGTATTGAGGCCATGGAAAATCTTCATGTGTGTAAGGAATTCCTGGTATAGTCCAGATATGAAGATATGTTTCATTGAGAGTTTTAGTTGAAGTTGAAATCATTTCCACATTACCATCATTATTTAAATCTGCTAATGAAACTGCTTTAACTAACCCTATTGGTCTCAAGGGGGACCACGGTAGATCAATTCCATCTTTTGTATAAGATTGAATAAAACCAAAGCCTTGATCTGCTGACCATCTGTTGTTAATAATATTTAGTTCATTTGCAAAAGTTAATTTTCCTATAACAGCCGTTGCTTCTTGTTCCCCAACACCAAAACGAGGCCATCCTTCAATCTTTGTCAGACTATTTTTAAAAGCTGAGAGAGTAATTCCATACTGAGTTCCTGATACAAATTCTAAAATATTGTCTCTATCAAGATCACCCATTACTAAAGTTCCGAAATTCATATAATCAGAATAATATTTTTTATCCAACACCTTTCCATTAATATTTAATTTCATCAGCAAATGATTTCCAAAAGAACTACCGTCTATCAATCTACCAGCAGCAATAAGTATAAAAGTTAAATCTGGATTATTTTTGTTTATATATAAAGAAGGTGATGAACTCCATGAATGATAATTGGAATCCAACATTATTGGCCAATTTTCATTAAATAAAATACCATTATGCCGAAAAATAGTTATAGCTGCGGAATCTACAGTTGAATTATAATTTCCGAAAGAATTTAATATTATTTCTCCAAACCCATCTCCATCAATATCTCCAATAGCCGGATTATATTTTGATGTTCCTGATATAGATCTTGGCCACCCTGATCTTATACTTCCATCAAAATTAAAAACGCATATTTCTCTATTCTTGCTTACAATTATTTCAAGCTTATTATCATTATCAAGATCATAAATACTTATAAATTTTACTGGGTTTTCATCTCCATCACTATAATTTAAAGGAAAACCAGGCAAACTATTTCCGAATCTGTCAATAACATCAATTCTATGAGTAAACCTAATTGCTATATCTAAATATCCGTTACCATTAATATCTCCAGAAGCAATGTCAAGAGCATAATCCTGCATCCCAATTGGAAAATTTGGATAATTACTGCCATCATAATTTGATACATGTAAATTACAAAGTGGAATAGCAGCAGCATTATAGTCAACCGTAAACACGATTATTTCTTTCATTCCATCTTTTTCAAGATCTGTAATTAATGGTATACCTGCTTTTCTGAAAGGAGACCTCGGCGTATCAATTTTTATCGGATCAATATAGTTGTATGGTGTTTGAGATATGATATCCGATCCGGTAATAAAAATTATCAATAATATTAATGTTATGATTTTATTCATGAGATTTAAATATTTGAATAATAATTAAACAGGCAGGAAATTAACCTGCCTGTAATTATATTAATAGTTTGGACCTAGTGTCACAGATGTATATATACTGGACCCGGAATAATTCACAATAGTTTGTGCTGACTGACCGTCAAGTGGTCTGGCAGGGTACCAAGCTTTAACAGTATAATTCCCATATCCATGATTCCATGACCAGCTTACTTTACCATTACTTAAGGTAGTGCCACTTTCTACTATGTTTGCATTTGCATCATATACAACTACTTCCGTATTAGCCTGAACTGTAGAACCACCAGTCTGATAAACTGTCACCTCAAATGTAGGAGCTGGATTTTCCGAAGTATCCTTGGACAGTAAATTATCATTAATTGCAAATACAGTAAACAATGCTATTAAAACAAATGATGCTATTACTATGATCTTTTTCATTTTAAATTTCCTTTCTTTTAATTTTAATTAAAATATAACTTTTTAAAAATGTTCTAATTTATATTTATCCTCTTTAATTTTAGTGGTATAATTACTATAGTGATCTTATCATTATGATATCCTCCTTTCTTTTTTAAATTAATTTCAAATAATTAAACTTTCTTTATTCAGATGGATATGCAGTCACAAATACTCCATCTTCATCATAAACAAATATCCACCAAATTCCATCCTTGAAAACCAGTTCATAAGTATAATCTGATGTTTGATAATATTTGTTAATTTTATTAACATTAATAAATTTCTTAGTACTTTTTTCCGCCTTAATATTAATTGGCAGACAGCTAACCATTAAAAAACAAATTGCAAAAATTAGGTTTTTCATTGTTCCTCCTTTAATTTTTAATTTTAAATTCTATACAATATTATTAGAATTTAAAGCAAGATGTTAGGGACACTTTTTCCGGTTTGACGCTTTTTTTGATATGTTAATTTCCTAAAACACCGAAATTAATTTGAATTTTTAAACAGAAATCAATATTTTAAAAATATCACTGACGCTTTTAAAATTAAAAAAACTATGTTTGAACATGCAATTATTCAACTTTTAAAAGAATTTTCTCCATCCGAATTAAATCGCTTAGAAAAGTTTATTAAATCACCATATCATAATAACAGCCGTAAAATTGTAAATATCTTTATGGAAATAAAAAAATATCATCCTCATTTTCAATCGCCAAAATTAACAAAAGAAAATTTAGCCCTAAAAGTAAATCCAAATAAAGATTATAATGATTCTACGTTCAGAGATTTAATATCTGACTTACATAAATGTATTGAAGAGTTTATGACTATAGAAGAGCTTAATAAAAATGAAACTGAAAAATTATTTTTGCTTATTAGATCTTACAGTAAAAAAAAACAGGACAGATATTTTAATAATAAAATAAAGAATATTTTAAGTCATTTAGAAACCGGGGGTTTAGACAGTATTTATTTTTACAATAGAGGTTTAGTGGATATGTATAAATATAATTATAGAATTTTAAATAAATATGAAAGATCGGTTAAAGAAATTGAGGAAAATAAAGATATCAAAATTTCATATATGATTAACATTTATATTTATTTTGTATCTGAGCTGATCAATATTTATCTGAATATTTTAATAGTTGATTCTAAATATAAAAACAAGAATAAGAAGAAAAATACTATACTTGTACTTAAAGATATTGATATGGCATTTATAACAGAACTCTTAAAAGACCGTGATGAGAAATATTTCATTCTCGATCTATATTCGAACTTATTATCTGCCTTTAATAATCTTTGCAGTCAAAAACATTATATAGATTATAAGTCTTCCTTTTTCAAATATCAAAATCATTTAAGCAGAGACGAAATTTCTTTTCATAATTCAATGCTTATTTCATTTTGTATATTAAGTAACGCAATAGATAGTAAGAAAAATTATGACCCTGAGCTTTTTGAGATTTACAAAAACTTTCTTTCAAATAATCTTTTCTTTGATAGGAAGTCAGACCATATCGATTTAGACCTGTATAGAAATATACTTTTTTTAGCAATTCGTTTGAGAGAATTTAAATGGGCTTTGAATTTCATTAAGACTTATTCTAATTTTATTCACACGTCTATCAAAGAAAATACTATAAATCTTTCTTTAGCTGAATATTATTATCATATTGGCAGTGATAATGATTCAAGAGAAGTAATGGAAAAGGCATTTGATTATTTACCAAAGATACACGAAGATTCATTTATGTTAAAATATGACATAAGGGATTTGTATCTAAAGTTATATTTTGATTTGAATTACTATGATCAGATGATAATTTATATCGAAAACTATAGAAAGTTTTTGAAAAGAAATAATTTGGTTACTGGAGAAATAAAAAGAAGAGTTAACAATTTTCTGAAAATCCTGAATAAATTAGTTTTTATATCAGAAGGCAGCTCTAATTCATCTATTTCAACTCTTAGGAAAGAAATAACGGATGCAAAAGATATGAAACACCGTGACTGGCTTTTGAAAAAAATTGATGAAACAGAAACCAGCAAAAAATCCATCACTAGAAAAACCCCGGATAAACACCTTTTAAAGAAAATTAATCAATCATTCAAGTAGCACAGATTATCAATCTGTGAAAAAAGCGCATCCCAGATTAACAATCCGTATTTCAAGTAAATTTTCAAACCTACATATCAAAGTCCAGACAATCTCAAATTTCCACTCGTTACGAATCTCCTGATTCGTAACGTCTACTTGAACGTTCCCAATCGGGATATTGTGAACGAGATGTAAGCAAATCAAGGTTCAGATAATCTCAAAATTACTTCAGCAAAATCATCCGCTTCGTCTCAGAAAACTCACCCGCATCCAGCTTATAAAAGTAAACTCC
>DAORRV010000092.1:0-12681 GCA_035443185.1 Ignavibacteria bacterium
GGGAAAAAATATATTCAATGAAAATAAAGCGGAATTAAAGTTTTTGAAATTATTTCTTTGGTTTGGGGAAAGTTCGGGATTTTGTGTCGTGTAATTTAATTAAAAAATTAAATCCGAATTAAGTATTGAAATAAATTATTAAAAGTTATATTATTTCTTTTTTAAAAACTAAAATAAATATCATGGCACGAACAAGCACTTATCTGAATTTTGCAAGAAATACAGAAGAAGCATTTAATTTTTACAGATCAGTCTTTGGCGGTGAATTTACCGGAGGCATTTACAGATTTAAAGACATACCTGCATCTGATGATATGCCGCCAATGCCGGAAGACGATAAACAACTTGTAATGCATGTTGAACTCGCAATAATCGGCGGACATATGCTTATGGGAACTGATGCTCCGGAGTCAATGGGTTTTAATCTGAAATTTGGAAATAATTTTTCGATTAACCTTGAACCGGATACCCGCGCGGAAACCGATAAGTTGTTTAAAGCTTTATCCGAAGGTGGAAAAATTACAACGGAGCTTCAGGAAATGTTCTGGGGTGCATACTTTGGAAGCTGTACTGATAAGTTCGGTGTACAATGGATGTTTAACTGCCCGGAGAAAGCGTAATAAAATTTTCCTTATCTTATATTCTCAGATTTACTAAAAGGCAGAATCTCTTAATATTATTAAACCGATTCTGCCTTTCCTGCATTTCTTTTTTTTTTACTGATTTTTATTTATGACAATTATGTGTCAAAATTGTCAGATCAATAAATAATCCCGGCATATTATCAATCAAAACAGTCTTTATTCTTTACATTTCTATTTGGCACGGGCATTGCACTATTATACAATAACAAATTGCTTAATATTGTTTTAAAGTTATCCCAATTGAAGTTTCAATGAATAACTTTAAATTACAAATTTTTATAAATTAATATAAAATTATGAAAACCCTTAATAAAGTAATATCAGTTTTTTGTATAATGATTTTGTTTGGATTAACGTCAGAAATCTCAGCACAGGACAAAGGAGCTGTTTACGGAGTTTCTACACTCGGTGATAATTCTAAAATAGTAGATGTTGACATTCCTGAAAGTCTGAATCCGGGTGAAGAATATTCAGCATCTATTACTTTTATCAATACAGGTAAAAATATATGGGACAAGGATGACAATTATTTATTGAGTCTGTATGATCAGTCTGATAATTTATATAAATCTGATGTATGGGGAATAAAGAATGTAAATATTCCGAACAATGTTACACCGGGTGAAAAAGCAATTGTTAACTTTAAAATAAAAGCACCTTATGAACCCGGAGTATATAATTCAAAATGGGCAATGACTAAGGATAATAATTATTTTGGTGAATATTCTATCAACGTGACAAAGGTAAATGGTGAAGGAGTTCCGGTAGTATATTCAGTAGAAGGTTATGAATCCAGATTTATCAGCGTTTCTTTACCGGAAAATATGAATGCAGGAGAGAAATATAAAGTGTCTGTAACTATTGAAAACACTGGGATGTATCCATGGAATTCATCGGAAGGTTACACACTTGCCCCAGTCCAGCAATCAGCTGCTAAAGTATACTCAGACTGGAATTCTACACCAGTTGCATTATCAAGTACAATAGAAAGCGGTCAGACATCATCTATAGAATTTTATGTTACAGCGCCGCCGTCTCCAGGATTTTATGAAATGCAATGGATGATGAAAAAAGGAGATTCATATTTTGGTCAGGCATCTGATAATGTTACAGTGAATGTATCAGGAATTATTGCCATAAAGGAATTGCCGCCGGGAACAAATAACTCAAGTTACATTAAGCAGCAAATTCCAAATTCAGTTTCTTTCAATGAAGAACTGGATGTATTTGTGACAATGGCTAATACCGGAAACACAGCATGGATAAAAGGAAATGAACAACTTGTTGTGGTAGACAAAGATCTAAAGATACAATCAGTAAATCCGTGGGGAATTGGATATATTCAGCTTCCAGAAGATATACCACCCGGTAAAGTTGTAACTTTTAATTTTAAAGTAAAACCATCTGAAATCGGATCACAGCATTTTCAAATGATGATGATGGATAAAGATGGTAATTTGTTTGGTGGTCCATCTGAATCTGTTCAGGTAATTGTAAGAAATTAAAAAAAAACAGGTAGTCTGTTAAATAGAATTATTATTAATTGTAATTAAAAAATAATAATATAAATCGAATGGTTTGGGAATTGATAATATTTCCAAACCTTCGTTTTTTAATACTGGTGACAACAAAAAATTAAGCTCTCTAATTGTTTTTCCAACTGCTTAAAAAAAAGTCGAAAATATACTTTGTATTAGTACCGTCCAAAATATTTAAAAAGGAATAATGTTTTGAGATACTTCTATTTTAAATAATTAATCTTTTTTATTAAAGCAACTTCTTGCAATGCAGCAAAAATAATCATAGAAGTTTTTTGTTTTAAAAAATCCCGTCTGTAATACAGTCGTTATAAAAAAGTAAGTAGAAAATAATGAAACTGGAATTTTGCAATGAAACGTCTGGGATGGACATGACTTTATATATAAATAAAAAATTATTTAACAGAATATTTATTCAAAAAATATTTAAGCTTTTCTTCTTCATAAGGAGAGTCTTCGGCAGGATAGCGGAGAATATCATTATATCTGCCGGACTCTTTTGCAAGTGACCAGATTATACTTTCACCTGCGGGGATAATATTGGGAAGACTTTCATAAACTTTATCGGTGTATGCGTCTTCTGTGTTTATCAAAACAAAATTATTTTCCTTCAAAGCAATTATTAAATCTTCGAGGAATAAAGCATTTATGAAATTGAAATGTAAAAGCAAATTATGCTTTATTTTTCTGCCCGTTAATTCAGCAGCCAGGCTGTCATAAAATCTGCTTCTCTCAAGGATATGATAAATATAAAATTCTTTAAAACCTTTGAGATCTGTCTGTGGATTAGCTTTAAGAGAATCCCTCAATACCTGATCTATATACCAGTCAGATGCATCGATCGAAACATATCCGTTAGTATAATCGAGACTTTTTAAAAACTCTCTGCATGAGTCAATTTTTTCTTTTGTATTACCTTCCTTTAAATACGGAAATCTGTATCTTTTTTTATAATTAGACTGCGATTCTATCAAAGGTAAATTTTTTTCAAAATCATTTTTGAAATCATTAAAACTCATCTTTGATGAACCGAAATTACGATGATCATATGAATGATTTGAAATGGAGTGTCCTTGTTCATTCCATGAATTTATAAGAGCATTTCCTTCAGGTGAATCAACTCTTTTTCCGCAAACAAATAAAGCAGCAGTCAGATTATTTCTTTTGAGCTTAAGCAAAAGACTGTCATTAATTGCTTCATATCCTGCTACTTCATCAGATGTAACATTCGGATCATCAAAGCTTAATGAAATGTATGACTGGCTTTTGACTGAATATACACAGGTCAAAAATATTATTGCAAATGTTAAAATAAATTTTACTAAAATTTTCATTTATAGATTAAGTTTAATAATTGAATCTAAAATTGGCTTCGTTGTTTGTGTTCAAAAAAGATTTTCGTGCGATGTTGGAAATCAAAAAGTCTGATTGAGCTATATAAAAGATTTAAGATCAACTTTCAAACTTTTAGAACAACATAAATTTCATACATAACCCCACAGGGGTGAAATTTTTGTAAAATAAATAATAAGTTTTTAAAACCCCGTAGGGGTCACATTATATTACGACTTGCCAAAAATATCTTTAATAATAAATTAAAATATTTGAATCCATTAAATAAAAATATTAAATAAGAATTGTTCAGAATATTTTCATTCCTCCGGGGTTAAAATATTTTATTGATTTTTAATCTGCAAAAATGCCATCCCTTCGGGATTTCTTTGTAATTCAGATGTGCTAAGTTATTGTTGAAGAAAAAGTTTATCGAATGAAGTAGTAAATCCAGGTTCAATAACGAAAAACATCCCAAATCCTGTTTTAAAAAATTTCAGTCATCTGACATTTCATCAAAAAGAAGCTTATAGGATTTCTTTCTCTCTTCAAAATCCGATACAATTGTTACAATTGTCAATTCATGAACTGCATACTTCTTTACAATATCTTTAAGTTTTTTTGAAACAGTTTGAGCATCTCCGATCACTGCAGACTTCCTTCTGTATTCGATCAGCATTTTTTCCTCAAATGAAAAATTGTAACCTGCGGCTTTTTCTGTGTCAGGAAAAGGAATATTCATTCCTTTTAAAAAAGTCTGTGACAGCCAGTATTCAGAGCACTTTGCCATTCTCGCAGCATCTTCAGTAGTTTCTCCGCATACAACAAATAAAGCAAGATTCAGATAAGGTTCTTTCAGATATTGTGAAGGTTTAAAATTCTGATAATAATCCTGAAAGCATTTAAGCATATGTTCATCATTTATAAAACTTCCGAAAGTATAAGGCAGTCCGTTTTCCGCAGCATATACGGCGCTGTCGGGACTGGTACCTAATATCCAGACCTCAGGCATATGTGCACCTTCAGGAACTGCGGACACTATACCATATGGTTTATTTTCTGAAGATTTTTTTAAATAATTAATAAGCTCGGTAGTTTTTGTAAATGCATTTTCATTAGTTGTCCGCATAGCTTTTATAATATTTGCATCTCCGCCGGGAGCTCTTCCGATTCCAAGGTCAATTCTATTTGGATATAAAGTTTGCAGCATATTGAATTGTTCTGCGATCTTTATGGGGCTGTAATGACTTATCAAAACTCCGCCAGATCCGATCCTGATTTTATTTGTTTGAGATGCAATTGCTGAAATTAATATCTCCGGACTTGCTGATGCAAAAGATTTAGAATTGTGATGCTCTGCAACCCAATATCTGTAATAGCCGAGTGAGTCTGTATATTTTGCCAGTTCTATTGTCTGCTGAATTGCCCGTGCGGGATTACTTCCTTCAATGACAGGAGACTGATCGAGTACATTTAATTTTATCATTGAGCAAAATAGTGTATTCATTCTTAGGTTTAAATACAGTTATTCATTTTGACGTTATTTGTAAACATATCCCTTAAAACGTTTCATTGCAAAATTCCGGATTCAATATTTTCTCCTTACTTTTAACTCCCCCCGATAAGTACACCCGAGGCAGGCTCCAAAATTAATAAATAAAAGTTGCCCCGAGTACTCGGGATAATAGATTGCCTAAATTCTTTTCGAAATTGAAATAAAATATCCAACTCAAAATTTTGCTTAGCAAATTTCTTAACGGTAATATATTACAGCGGGAATTTTTAAAACAAAAAACTTCTATGATTATTTTCATTTCTACTGCAAGTGGGTTGTTTTAAATTAAAAAGAAAGTCTGTTTAAAATTGAAGTAATTCAGAACAATATTCTTTTTTATTAATCATTTTGGATGGCATTAATTTATAAAATGTCAAACATTGTCAAAATGAGTTTGAATTTATTTTTATAAGTCTAATTAATCATTATTAATCAACTATTTATAAATGGCATAAGAATTGTAACATATTAAATATGAATTCATTAATTTAAAAAGGAGATATCATGAAACCGCCCAATGAAAATAAATTAAAAGATCCAATGGAATTTGACATTGATCCTGAATCTAATTTAAGAGCTATAAATATTAACATGGGAAAAGAAATACCGCAGGACTATAATCCGGAAGAGGCTGATTATGGTGACAATGAAAATGACATTATGGATAAAGATGAAAAGATTACAAATACGGAGCCTGTAAATAAAAATTCTTTTATAGATAAAATTTTAATGAAATTAGGGCTTTGAAAAATAGAGATTTAATATTAAAATGAATTTTTTAAAAAATTCAACCGCGTTGATCGAAAAAAATATAAAATTATTATCTGATAATTCAATTAAGGATCTTCATGCCAAATCTTAAGGGTAGATTAAAAGTAATAAAGGAAATTACTTATAAAACCTATGATCAGTTTTTAGATGACAAAGGTTTTAAAATGGCTGCAGCATTATCATATTATGCTGCATTTTCTCTTGGCCCGTTACTGATTATTTGTATTTCAATAGCAGGATTCATATTCGGTGAGGAAGCAGTCAGAGGTGAATTGTCTTCACAGATAACATATCTTATCGGCAAAGAAGGAGCAGAAATGGTGGAGATCATCATCAAGGGTGCATCCAATTTAACGACAGGATTTATTGCGGGTATTATAAGTCTGATCTTATTAGTTTTAGGATCTCTTGGTGTATTTGTAGAATTACAGGAATCACTCAATATTATATGGGGAGTCGAGCCAAAACCGGGAAGAGGGATCTGGGGATTTTTAAAAACCAGAGTCACATCATTTTCTATGGTAATCGCGACTGGCTTTCTAATGATGATATCACTTATAATAAATACTTTCATTGGTTTATTATATAAACTACTTGGAGAATATGTTAACCCGGCTTTTCCCGCTACAGAAATTATAAATCTTGTGAGTTCATTTATAATAATAACCTTACTTTTTGCTTTCATGTTTAAATACCTGCCTGATGTTATCATCTCCTGGAGGTATGTCTGGATTGGTGCTGTAATAACTTCTATACTTTTTTCTGTCGGAAAATATTTAATCGGCTTGTATCTTGGTAACAGTTCATACAGCTCTACATACGGAGCGGCTGCTTCTTTTATTATTATATTTATCTGGATCTATTATTCAGGAATAATATTGTTTTTAGGTGCGGAATTTACTCATGTTTACAGAAGCAGATACAGTAATTCAAAAATTGAACCTGATGCTGACGGGATCATTGTGCCAAAAGTATCTGAGCTGATAAAAAAATCAATGGAAGAAAGCTTAAGTAAGAATAAAAATAAATGATACCTTAATCCGATGCAATTTCCTCAATTATAAAAACGAATTCAAATTTGCCTCATAAATTAATTTATCTGAAAGGTTTTTTAAATCTTTTTTACATTTAAATTACCACTTAATTTAAGGATGTAAATCACTAAATTGCACCCATGATTTCTTTGAATAATATTTCGATGCGTTACGGCTCAAAAGTTTTGTTTGACGACGTATCTTTAAGAGTAGCAGGTAAAGACAGAATTTCACTTGTCGGATCTAACGGTGCAGGTAAATCCACATTACTTAAAGTAATTGCAGGTCTGATTACATCAGATGAAGGTGAAGTCGCAATTTCAAAACATACTACAGTAGGATATCTTCCACAGGAAGGAATTCATTTTCTGGGGAAGTCACTTTATGATGAAGTGTACAGTGCTGCCGGTGATATAAATCTGATACAGGAAGAAATGCATCAGATCGAGAATGAGATGAGTGAATTTGAAGATACTGCTTCGGATGAATTTATGGATCTGATAAATGAATACGGCGAACTTCAGGAGAGATTTCAATTGCTTGACGGATTCAGACTAAAATCCAAGATAGAAAAAATTCTTATTGGTCTCGGATTTTTTGAAACTGATTTCAAAAGAATGACTAATGAATTCAGCGGCGGATGGCAGATGAGAATTGCACTGGCAAAACTTTTGCTGACTAATCCTTCTATACTTCTTCTTGACGAACCTACAAACCATCTCGATATTGAATCACTTATCTGGGTAGAAAATTATCTGATAAATTATCAGGGAGCAATAGTACTGGTATCTCATGACAGGAGTTTTCTTGATAACATTTCCCAGCGGACTGTAGAAATTTCAATGGGAAATGTAACTGAATATTCTGGTAACTATTCATTCTATAAAACAGAAAAGGAAGTTAGAAAAGAACTACTTGGAAATCAGTTTAACAATCAGCAGCAATATCTGAAACAGCAGGAAAAATTTATTGAAAGATTCAGATATAAATCTTCTAAAGCAAAGGCAGTTCAGAGCAGGATAAAGCAGCTTGACAAAGTCGACTGGATAGAAATAGAAGATGAAGAATCAACTGTTAAATTTAATTTTCCGCCGGCTACACATTCCGGAAAAACCTCTATTGAGCTTTCGGGTATTACAAAAAGTTATGATAATGTATTTAATGTTCTTGAAAATATAGATCTGATAATCGGCAGGGGAGAGAAGATAGTTTTATTTGGTGTAAACGGAGCCGGTAAATCTACACTTACACGTATAATTGCAGGTAATGAAAAAATCAATGAAGGTGATATAAAGCTCGGTCATCTTGCTCAGATAAAATTTTATGCTCAGAATCAGGCGGAAGAATTGAATCCGGAACTGACCGTTCTGGAAACAATGGAACAGGCTGCTTCAGGAGATATTCTGAAAAATCTCAGGACGATACTTGGTAGTTTTTTATTCAGAGGTGATGATGTGTTTAAAAAAGTGAAAGTACTTTCAGGCGGAGAGAAATCAAGACTTGCTCTTGCTAAAATGCTTATAGAACCTTCTAACTTTTTAATACTTGACGAGCCGACAAACCATCTTGATATGAGATCAAAGGAAGTGCTGATGAATGCACTGAATAAATATGACGGAACTGTACTTATAGTTTCTCATGACAGAGAATTCATAGACGGAATAGTTGATAAAGTAATTGAAGTAAAAAATAAAAAAATAAAGACATATATAGGAAATGCAAGTGAATATCTAAAAGAGAAAGAGAGTGAATTTCTTAAAGGTGAAGCTTCTCAAAAAAAAACAAATAATGTAAAAGTAAGGACAGAGAATAATCAGAAGCCGGATAAATCTTCTGAAAAGGAATATAAGAATCTGAAAAAGGAATTAAATAAAAAGATAGAGCCTGTTAAAAAGGAAATAAAAACACTTGAGGAAAGTATCGCAAGTTTTGAAAAAGAAATTGCTGCTATAGAAAAACTGATGGCTGGTGAAGATTTCTATAAAGGTAACCATAATGTCTTAGAGGTTACAAATAAATATAATACTATTAAAGAAAAATTAAAAAATATTTTATCCCAGTGGGAAAAAAGATCAAAAGAACTTTCAGATCTTGAAAACCAATTAACTAACTTAAATCAAAATAACATAACAGTATGAAAAAAATAATTAACTCATCTATATTAATTGTCTGCCTTTTATTCCTAAGTAGTCATCAAATTTCAGCTCAGATAAATTTCGATCCTAAACTTAATTTTAAAAATTCCAATAATAATTCTACTGAATTAAAAAAGAAAGATCATGAAACCGCAAAGAAATATCATCAGAAATTAACAGGTGAGTTTTTCGGTGCATCAATTGATTTTCAAATCGGTTATGGTACTACCTCTCCAAATGTAACTGAAAAAAACAATAGTAAAGATGCTTCTACTGAAAGTCAGGGTGGATTTACTTTTGGAGCTTTGGTAAATCTTAATCTGTTTGGACTTTTAGATCTGACTACCGGTATTGATCTGATTAATAAAAAATATGAATACGGAATACCTTATGTGAGTACAAATCCTACAGAAGGCGTAGATTCAGTTGTAAATTCTGTAAAGAATCAATATCTGAATATTCCATTAAATATAAATTATGGTGGTATGGTTTCTGAAAAAGTAGGACTAAGTTTCAGCGGTGGTCCGTATTTCGGGTTTCTTTTAAATCCGGAAAGTGCTGTAAGTGGTTTTAAAGATTTTGATTTTGGATTGAATGGTATAATTACAGGAAATTATATGTTGAATCCGTTTACGAGCATAATACTTGGTACTAAACTTCAGTACGGAGGACTTAATAATTTATTGAGTTCAGGTAATATAGAAAGTGTTTCTTTAACTAACTGGGATGTATTTACCGGTCTCAGGTTTGGATTCTAAAAAATATTTTTAGTATAAATTTGAAATAAATTAAAAGGGAGTGATGCTCCCTTTTTTTATAAAATTAAAAAATGAAAAGTTATAAGTTTGTAAATATACTCTTCATATTATTCTCTGTAGTATTTACATTTTCATCATGCGGAAAAGAATCGGATAATTCCAATGAGCAGTTTGGATCAGATAATTCCAAAGGAAATGAATCTGTAGCAAATAAAGTTATTGATGATTCTGATATTTCTGACAAATCAAATTTGGCAGATGGTATATCAGATCTGAAATTTGGAAAAGGTCTTGTTCCTTCTTTTCTGAAAGGTGAAAATCAAATTATAGAAGCAGTGAGCTGGAATGACAAGCTCGGTGAAAACTTGATTGTAATTACTCTAACAGATGAAAGAATTATAAAAGGAGATGAGAGAATAAAAGAATTATTAATATATCATTACATTGTTAAAGATACTTCTTCAGAAGTCCTGTGGAAAAGTTATGATTTTGTGAAAGACTGTCCGTTTGATATTACACTTGAATTTATTGACAGCTCTCTGACTGTGACTGATCTTGACGGAGATGACATTGCAGAAACTTCATTTATGTATAAACTCTCCTGTCGAAGCGATGTGAGTCCGGATGATCTGAAACTCATTATGCACGAAGGTCAGGATAAATATGCGATAAGAGGGGAGATGATCCTTAAAATAAATGATGAAGATCCTTCACCTGGTTCTATGATTATTGATGATTCATTTAACAAGACTAAAGGAATTTTTAAAGATTTTGCAATAGAACAATGGAATAAATTCAATAAAGTTTTCATTGGTGAAAAATATGAAAAGTAAAATTATTTTCAGTAAGCTTTTTATTTTTGTTGCACTGGCTTCTATGATAATTGTCACGGGCTGTTCAGGATCAAAAGATACAAGTGATGAAGAAACAGAATATGCAGAACATAATGAACATACAGAAAAAGATTCTGAAGTAAATGTAAAATCAGAAGAATCCGGATCATATATTTTAAACATCGCTGAGGCTGAACAAAAAAATGAAATGTATAAAATAGAAGTGGATTCTACTTACCTTTACTGGCTGGATAATTATTTACTGATATTAAATGGTTCGACTAAGTGTAATATATTTGCATTAAATGTTTTAAAAAAAGCGGGCTATAAAACGCCTGAGGTTAATGCACTTTCAAGAGATCTGTTTGATACACTGAATTTTAATGATATACTTCCGATAGTTGGAGTGAATGATGTTTCAGATGCAATGCCAGGAGATCTGGTTATATGGAACGGACATGTTATATTATTTGAATCTGAAATTGAACTGAATGGTCAAAGTTATGCAATGGCATACTGGGCGGGGACAAAAAATCCGGACAACGGGGATAATATTTTGAACAATGTGTGTTACGGAAAATACAAAATAAATGGTAATTACGTAGTCAGGAGACCTTTGAAAAAACTTTATCCTGACTGACAATTACAGAGCTTTCAGAATCTTGCTGAGAAAATCCACCTGAATTTTTAAGTCCTTCAGAGTTTTGTTATTTATAATCACAAAATCAGACATTTCCATTTTCTTTCTTTCATCGATCTGAAATTTCATAAGTTCCGTAATTGATTTTAAAGTAGATTCATCCCGAATTTTCAGTCTGTCCACTCTTTCTTTCTTTTTTGAATAAACCATTATTATATAATCCATAGATTCATCAAATCCACTTTCAAACAACAAAGCAGATTCCACTATTACAATGTCATAATTGTTTTTCTTGAGGAATCCTTTTATTTCTTTTATTACTACAGGGTGGACGATCTTATTGATTGCTGAATAATTCTTTTTGCTTGCAAAGATCTTATCCTTTAATTTGGGAAGATTGATCTTACCTTTATAATTAACTATATCTTTTCCAAACACTTTAACTATTTCTGTAACTAATTTTTTATTAGTTACATAAAGATTTTTTGCAATCGTATCAGAATATAAAACCTTGAAACCTCTTTTAGCAAGTAATTTACATACTTCAGTTTTTCCGGATCCAACACCGCCTGTAACACCGATCATTAATTTCTTTTTTCTAATCATTACGAAACTTTTTTTCCTTTAAAGTAAATAAATTATTTCGCATATGAAATAGACCTTCTCTCTCTAATTACATTAACTTTTATTTGACCCGGGTATTCCATTTCTTCCTGAATTTTATGTGCAATATCTGCTGCAAGTTCATCCTGAAGAGTATCATCGACCTTATCCTGTTCTACGATCACCCTTACTTCTCTTCCTGCCTGAATTGCATAAGTTTTTACTACACCTTCAAATGACTTTGCGATATTTTCTAATTTTTCAAGTCTCTTTGAATAAGCTTCAATAGATTCACGTCTTGCACCTGGTCTTGCACCGCTGATAGAATCAGCTGCCTGCACTAAGATCGATATCGGATGTTCCATTGGCATTTCATCATGATGAGCTCCAATCGCATTACAAATGATCGGATGTTCTTTACATCTTTTTGCAACTTCATATCCGAGAATAGCATGTGGTCCTTCAATATTTCTGTCAATGGTTTTTCCCATATCATGCAAAAGTCCTGCCCGCTTTGCCATTTGTGCATCAAGTCCAAGCTCAGCTGCCATTATACTTGCGAGATGTGCTACTTCCATAGAATGATGAAGTACATTCTGTCCGTAACTTGATCTGTATTTCATCCTTCCTATTAATGTGATTATATCTCTGTGAACTCCCTGAATTCCCATTTCGATAAGCGTATTTTCTCCGACTCTGATCAGCTCTTCTGTCAGCTCTTTCTGTACTTTTTCTACTATCTCTTCTATTCTCGCCGGATGGATCCTGCCGTCTGCTATAAGTCTTTCCATTGAAACTCTCGCGACTTCTCTTCTGAAAGGATCGAATCCGGAAATAA
>DAORRV010000093.1:0-12625 GCA_035443185.1 Ignavibacteria bacterium
TTAAAATCCAGGTTCACTCATCAGATCAGAATTCCTAAGCTGTTCAAGATCTTTGTTTTCCATAATTATTTTTATAAACACTTCATTATCATATCTGCTGAGTTTAATTTTATCTAATAGTTTCGAAGCCGGTGGTTTTTTATCTCCACCCGAACTTAACTTGGAAACAGTCAGAAATCCGTTCAGAATGCTTTTAAAAAATTTTGCTGAAGGGTCATCAATGAAATTGTTCTGTATAAGTATTTCAATATCATCCTTCATATCTGCCGAAAATGAGATCGAATTATATTTTGTATATAAATTATCCAGATCAGCTTTTTCATCATTTGCTTTCACTGAATCTTTCATGACTGCTGTTGTATCTTCTTCAAGTTTTCTTCCGGCTGTCGATCCGAGAAAATTCTGATAGATCCCTTTTATAAATGCTTTTTCAGTCGAGACCATCCACAGATTCTGTTTATAAATAATATTTTCAATTGACCCGAGCAGCTTTTCATTTTTCATAAGTCCTGAATTTACAGTATCACTTACCTGCATCATTATATCGATCTGCTTGAGATAATTACTTGCGCAGATGGTAAATTCATTTTTAAAAAAGAAATATAATCCATTATCATTTTTTATATAAATATCCTTACCTGAAGATGTTTTTGTGATCGAGAAAATGCTGTCAGTGAGAAGATATTCATCAAGCTTTTTTTTATTGAAGAGACCTTTGAGTACAATGGAGTTTTCACCGAACCATGAATTCGAGTAATACATTTCATCAAGACCGTCAGAAACAGATGCTCCTGTTGCAATCTTAAAAGTATTAAGAACGCTGCCAAAAGTTTTTTCCTCATTCAGAAGGGAATCGGAAATATTATTTTTCCAGAAGTTTGTCCTGCTCATGGTTTTAAAATTCAGATACATTACAAACTGAGGGTCTTCCTGAAGGAGATTAAGAGTAGCTCTTACCATCGGCGGAAGCGGTTCCGGCTCGGGTTTGAAATCACAACCCTGTATCAGGATAGTTGCAATTATGAAAAGTACCGGAAAAGTTTTTACAAATTTCATTGATAAGAAGAATAGATGTTAATAATCTTTTTTCTTAAAGTAGAATATAGAAGCTGATAAAACTGCCAGCATAAAAAGAACAGAAGAAAAAACAGGCATGTAAGAATTCACAGCTTCGCCTGTTATAATATCCGTTGTAATTTTATTTATATCAGACGGCTTTGGCAGTATATAGTAAAAAAAGTTTATGACAAACTGTGCAGCACTATTCTCCACAAGAGAAAAAATTGTAGCTTCTCTTACATAAAGTATCGGACAAACGATAAACACAAGAAAGAAACTTACAAGTATAGAGAGAATTGTACTTTGCGAAATCAGCCCTATGAAAATTATTAAAGAATAGATCACAGCAAATGAAAGTGTCAGCCATAGTATAGAATAAAGAAACGGGAAATGCCAGAAGCCTGATTTTGAAGAAAGTATGATCCAGACAAATCCTATAAGATATATCAGACTAATGAAGACGAGTAAGACACCACCTATAAATTTAGCAAGTATAATATTAGTTCGGGAGATCGGCTTGGAAAGTAACAGATCAATATTTCCTTTTTCGAGCATTGACGGAATGAAAGATGAAACAGAGATCAGACAAAAAGTAATTATGAGTAAATAAGAAATGTCTATCATTGCAACTTCAAAGCCTATCACAAGTTTCCGTATACCCTCTTCACCTGAAGCACCGACCATATCTACCATTCCTTCGACCGAATCTACATTTATCAGAAATAAAAATATCAGTATGATAATTGTCGAGATCGCAAAAAAACCGAGGAATATTTTCTTCGCCATTGCTTCCCTGAATGTACTTAATACAAGTGTTGAAAATATCATATTCTAATTTTGACTTCCGATTAAGTTTATAAACATGTTTTCTAATGTATTCTTTTCTCTCTGAATTCCACGGATCAGTATATTATTTTGTCTTAAAAAATCTATCAGCCTGTTCAGCTCTTCTATATTATCTGATTTAAAATGGAATTCATTATTACCATGAACGGTAGATTTAAAGTTGTTCAGAAGTTTACTCATTATGGATTCATCAAGGTCGGAGCAATGTACAATATAATTATCCGGAATAAGAGTTATCTCATCGACTCTTCCTGATCTGATCAAAGCACCTTTATTCATAATAGCTACCCTGTCGCAGATCATTTCCACTTCACTGAGCAGATGTGAGTTAAGAAAAATAGTTTTACCTCTTTCTTTCAAACTTTCGAGGACGTCCCTTATTTCTTTTCTTCCGATCGGATCGACGCCATCTGTAGGTTCATCGAGAAAAATCAGTTCCGGATCATTTATCAATGCCTGTGCAAGGCCAAGTCTCTGCAGCATCCCTTTTGAATATTTTTTGATCTTTGTCTTTCTCCATTTTTCCATATCGACGAGTTTCAGGAATTCATCAGATCTCTTTTTTACTTCTGTTTTATTTAATCCGCTCATCTTCCCGTAGAAAGTCAGCACTTCTTCGCCGGTAAGATAATTCGGGAATTTATGATTTTCAGGCAGGTATCCAACCTTCAATTTATATGACTCGTCATTAATTTCCTTTCCGAATATATTGATCTCACCTTTTGTCCTGTGAGTAATGCCGAGAAGTATTTTTATCAAAGTTGTTTTACCTGCGCCGTTTGGACCGAGGATTCCGAATATTTCCCCTGCTTCCACTTCAAAGGAAAAATTATTTAATGCAAGGATCTTATCTTTAGAAAAACTTTTTGATGAATATTCTTTAGACAGATCTTTTGTGTTTATTATATTCATGATTTAATTTCTGTTATTTATTCTGTTATCCTGCTTCATACTTTCTATAATATTATTTATATGGACATCAAGCTCTACGCCGATATCCTCAGCACCTTTTACAATGTCTTCCCTGTTTACATTCCTTGCAAAAGCTTTATCCTTCATTTTCTTTTTAATACTTTTGGACTCTACATCACTCAGACCATTTTGTTTCATCAATGAATAAGCCATAATAAATCCTGTGATCTCATCACATGCAAATAAATATTTAGCAAGCTGGGTTTCTCTCGGCACATCAGTCCTATCGGGATAGGCATGTCCAAGGATTGCGTCTATGAATTCTTTGTCATAGCCCGCTTCTTCAAGAATTGGTACAGCAGTATTTGGATGAGTATCCGGATACATTTCCCAGTCCAGATCATGAAGAAGACCTGCTGCTCCCCACTTTTCAGAATCTTCGCCAAGCAATCCCGCATAATATTTCATAGCAGATTCTACGGCATAGCAGTGCTTAATAAGATTTTCGTTTTTAATATATTTTCTGAGAAGTATTTCGGAGTCGTTCAAATGAAAAAATAATTTTGATAAATATAACGAACTTTCATCTTACAAAATATAAATAAAATATTGTCAGGATATAATTACTTCATTTGACAGCTCGTTCTTATCATCATTTTGAACCGGAAACTCAGCAGCCAATCTTTCTCCTATTTTATCAATTACAAATTTGATTCCTTCTTTATACTTTTCCTCTCTGAAAAGATCTGCAGTTTTTTCTGAAAATGTTTTCCATTCTGAATCTTCGATCTTAGAATTAATACCTTCATCGGCAATGATCTCAAATTTATGTTCGTCAAATAAAATAAAAAACAGCACACCGGTTTTATCTTTTGTTTTATGCATATCCAGATTATGAAATTCAGCAATTGCAAGTTCTCTGGGAGTAATACCTTTTTCCCTGTAACCTCTATTTGTTTTAATACTCAATCTGATCTCGCCTGAAGTTTTACTTTCCGCCTGAGAAATATTTTTTACTATTTCATCAAGATCAGAATCTGATAAATATTTATTTATATAATTTTTTGGCATGATAAATATTATTTACTTTATATTAAGCAAAAATCACCAGCTTCCGCTTGCTCCTCCGCCGCCGAATGAACCACCGCCGCCTGAGAATCCACCACTGCTTCCGCCACTGCTCCATCCCCCGCCGCTTCCGCCGCCGCCGCTCCACCAGCTGCTTCCCGAATCTTTTTTTCCGGTACGAACTGAATTACCAAATCCAAACATCCTTCTCAGGACAGAAGTAAATATTGAAATGAAAATGAAAAAGAATATCATCATAACAAATATCGGCACTCCAAAACAGCATTTACTTGAATCCTGTGAAATCAGTTCATTTTCTTCTGCAGTATATTCGCCTTTTATTGCAGCAATTATTGCATCTACTCCGTCATTGATTCCTTTATAATAATCACCTTTTTTAAATTCAGGTGTGATCACATTTCTAATAATACTTGAACTAATTGCGTCAGTCAGCGCACCTTCTAAGCCATAACCTACTTCAATTCTGATCTTTCTGTCACTTCTTACTACGAGCATTAAGACGCCGTTATTCCTGTCTTTCTTTCCGATCTTATTTTTCTCAGCCAGATTAATTGATACATCTTCAAGGGATTCACCGTTGAGACTGTTTATAATATAAACAACGATCTGATTTGATGTAGTCTTATCTTCATTGACTAATTTTACAAGAATATCTTTATGTTGCACAGGAGTCAGAATACCTGTCTCATCGACAAGATATTCTTTGAGCTGAATGGGGTTATCGGCAAGAGATCTTTCCTTTTGTCCCTGAGAATAAAGCTCCGGGTACAAAGTAAGAAATACAAGAAGTAAGAATAAATATTTAAAAAATGGTTTTTTCATATACTGCTTTTTCAGCAGATAAATTATTTTATTGTAATAAAAAAAGCGATCAGAATTTATTCAGACCGCTTTTAATAAACTTTCTACTAAGTATTAACCTCCGGCTTTTGTAACTATTTCCTTATCCGGATCTTCCATTTTCATAAAACTGTATCTCTTATCAATTTCAGCCTTATTGATCTCGTCAAGTATATCGATCATTGTGCTGTACTTCATATTTCTATCAAATTTAAGCAAAATTATTAACTGAGGATTTTGTCTGTAAAGATCTTCAATCTTATTTTTCATATCATTAAAAGATACCTTTACCGGTTCAGCTTCATTTCCGTCTGAAAGTCCAGATGAGAAATATGCATTTGCATTTTCAGAAACTCTGACATAAAGTACATTACCCATATCAACTTTTATCTTATCTTCCTGATCACCTTTTGGAAGATTGATCTGCATGATCTGAGGTGTATTCAAAGTAGTAGTAAGGATAAAGAAGGTCAAAAGAAGCATGATCACGTCAACCATAGGTGTCATATCAATTCTGACACCGATCTTCTTTCCTTTCTTGTATTTTTTCTGCTTTCGTAATCCGCCTCCGGAGTCCGGGGCATCAAATCCACCGCCTGCCATAATAAAATTATTTTATATTTTTAAATATTAATTATCCGGTTGATCAGACTTTACATCTGTAACCAGTGCAAATCTTGTATTTCTTGTAGTTTTAAAACTTTCCATAAGATCTTCAACTACACCAAAGTTAGTTTCCATATCTCCTTTTAAAACTATTCTGAAATCTGAGCTCATGCCGTTCTGACTTTTCAAAGTCATACGAAGGTCATTTAAAGTTTTTTCGAACTCCTCTTTATTCAGCATTGTAACAGGTCTTTTAAATGGTTTACCGTTTATGCTTCCGCCTGTAAGTTCATATTCACTTTTTGAAGTGCTATCAGGGTGATACAAACCAATACCGATCGAGCTTCCAAACACTTCTTCTTTTACTTTATAGCTGTCAACATCAACAAAGACATCGCCTGCTTTTGTAAGAGTAAGTGTCATTATATCTTTTTCAGGTAATTTGGTAGTATCTGTAACTACAGATTCGGGAAGAGTAACTTCAATTGCTTCAGTGGATTCCGCTTTGAATGTTGCAACTAACATAAAGAATGTCAGAAGTAACATAATTACGTCTACTAATGGTGTCATATCTATATTAACACCCGGCTTTTTTATCGATCTGGCTTTTTTCATTTGTGTAAATTTTTAAGTTGGATTTCTGAATTACTTATACTGATCTTTTTGAATCCTTAATTGTAAGGATCTGAAGCATATTATAAGTTGCTTCGTCGATCATGTATGTAATATTACCAACCTTAGTAACGAAATAGTTATAAGAAATTGTACCTACGATAGCTCCAAACAAACCACCTGCAGTATTAATAAGAGCTTCAGAGATACCTGATGATAATTCAGCGGCATTCGGAGTACCTGCAGCTGCAAGTGCCTGGAAAGCTCTGATCATACCAATAACAGTTCCGAAAAGTCCGACAAGCACTGACACAGAAGCAATAGTAGAAAGTACAACTAAATTTCTTTCAAGAAGCGGGACTTCAAGCATCATCGCTTCTTCAATTGCACTTTGAACTTCCTGAATCTTTGTATCTGATTCTACTTTATTATCCATTGAAAGCATTTGGTATTTATCCAAACCTTGCCGGAGTATATTTGCTATAGATCCTTTCTGCTTATCACACTCCGCAATAGCTTCCTCAATGTTTCCTTCCAATAAAGAAGTCTGAACTTTTTTAAGGAACGGCTCAATTGGACCTTTTCCTTTTGCTTTTGATAATGACAATTGTCTTTCAATTGTAAATGTTATAACCATAATACTTAATGCCATTAATACTATAACAACAGGACCACCCTGGTAGATAGCACCCATGATATTTGATGGTGTATGCATTTCAGGTGTTTTGAAATTACTTGGACTACCAAACACACCGTAAAAGATTGCAGCAGAAACCACAATGGATGTGATGAGAACTACAGACATAAATACAGACTGTTTCATTAATTTTTAACCTCCGTTAACCCTGATAGAGTTAGATTTTTAATTTATAGATAATTTTAATTTTTATTCAAAACTGTTCAATGCCTCTTCCTGAGTCGTATGGGAGTCAAAAATAAGAGCAAGTTTTGTTATAACAAACAGATTTTCCAGATTTTTATTGAGCTGGCACAATTTTATTTTGCCTTCTCTTTTTGAATAGTTAGCATGTGCAGCGATTAGTACTCCGAGGGCAGTACTGTTAAGATATAAAACTTCTCCAAGATCTATCAATAATTTTTTATTACCAAGATCCGTATACTTTTTTATAGCTTCCCTAAGCTCATCTGTCTCATCACCACCGACGAAATTTCCCTTAGGAGAGAGGATAACAATTCCTTTATCCGATAATTCAGTTTCTTTTATTGATGCCATATATAAAAAATTTTAGATTACAAAATATACGTTTATTATTAAAATTGCAATTATTAAAAATTAGAATATTAAATTTTTTTACAAAATCCAAAATTATTTTTTTAATTTAATTAACTGATTTTAAAATTGATTCGTTTATTTCTTTTATATCTCCAACTCCGTTTACATCCATGTTTATTCCCTGCTTTTCATAATATTCCTTTACAGGTGATGTTGAGTTATAATAAACTTTAAGTCTGTTTAAAATTGTATCTCTTGTATCATCACTCCTCCCCCGCTTTAATAATCTTTCCGTTATTTCATTATCATCTGCTGTAAGAGTGATTACTTTTATATCATAAAATTTCAGCTTTTCAAAAATTTCTGCTAATGCAACTGCCTGATTAACTGTCCTGGGATATCCGTCAAGTATGAAACCATTACCGTTTACTTTTTCAAGTGTCTCTCTTACAATTCCATTCATGATCTCATCCGGTACAAGATTACCCTTGTCCATTATCTCTTTTGCTTTTATACCAAGTTCTGTTTCTTCCGATACAGCTTTCCTCAATATTTCACCGGTAGAAATGTGCGCAAGATTTAACTTCTCGGCAACTGATGCTGCCTGTGTACCTTTCCCTACTCCGGGAGGTCCAAAAATAATTAACTGAAACATTTAATCGTAAATATTAGAATTCAATAAATATTAACTCTGTGATTTGATTACTGCTAACTGACCGCATGCAGCGTTTATATCAACTCCGCTGCTTGATCTCAGATTGACAGTCACCTTATTTAATTTAAGTTTTTCAATAAAATCAAATAAATTTTTATTTAAAAGTAAATTATTTAGGTCTTTATCTTTATCAAAAATATCCAAAGGAGCTTTTAATTTAAAATCAATCGGGTGAAAAGGAATGATATTTAAATTCGAAGGTACCATTCTTAAAAGTTTAGTTAATCTCTTTATATCATTATCTGTATCATTAAGTCCCTGAAAATAAATATATTCATAAGTGATTTTACTGCCTGTAGCTCGGTAAAAGTAACTCAGCTCTTCATAAAGATCCGACAGACGATTCTTGGCAGATGTCGGAATTATAGATTCTCGCAGACCATTATCCGTTGTGTGCAGAGATAATGCAAGCTTAACCTTTCGTATGTTTCTATTCTCTTCCAATGAAATATCATCTGCAAATTTTTTTATCTTTTCTTTAAACCCGACTGTAGATACCGTGATCTTTTTTGACGGAATGGACAGACCTTCCGGGTCGGTAAGTATTCTCAGCGAATTCAATAGATTATTATAGTTAAGGAACGGCTCACCCATTCCCATAAATACAAGATTGGTCGGAATGATCCCCGTATTGCGGATTATCTCATATACCTGCATTATGATCTCTGAAGTATCAAGATTTTTCAAAAATCCCATCTTGGCTGTAGCACAAAATTCACATCCGACATTACATCCTATTTGAGTCGAAATGCAGATCGTATGTCTTCCTTTTTCAGAAATAAGTACAGACTCGAATATGTGATTTTTATTTTCATCATTAATCTCAAACAGAAATTTTTTTGTATTAAACTGTTCTGAGTTCCTGACTTCAAGAAGTTTAAGCTCAGGTATTTCATATAAATCTTCTAATTTATTTTTAAGATACTTAGGAATACCTTTGATCTCGTTTATATTTTTTACATTATTTTTGTGAAGTGATGTGAAAATCTGTTTAGCTCTGTATTTGGGTTCACCTGATTCAGTAATTTCTTTTTCGAGTGCAGCAAGATCAAAATTGAGAATGTTTTTCAAAGACTAATTTAAATTTGGAATGGTTTCTATTTTAAATTATAAAACTCTGATTTCAATTTAAATGCTTTTTAATTAGTTGAAATTAATTTCAAATAGATGTAATTTTTACACAATGAAAATTAATTACCTCACACCCTCACTTTCTTAATGAAGATTAACAGTAATTCATCCGGAATGAGTAAGTCAAAAGCCGAAGATATGGTGCTGATAGATGAAGCACTTGCCGGCAGGCAGAATTCTTATGCGAAACTCATGAAGAAATATCAGCCTATGATCACTCATTTGATCTATAGAATGATCTCAAAAAAAGAGGATGTGGAAGATCTGACTCAGGAAGCTTTTATCAAAGCGTTCAACTCTCTTGCCAATTTCGATAAACAGTATGCTTTTTCCACATGGCTTTTTAAAATTGCGACAAACAACGCAATCGATTACCTTAGGAAAAAAAAGCTTTACACATTTTCTATTGATAAAAAGATTCAAGCTGATGACAGTGACTATAGTTTTGAAATTCCTGATCATGGGAATAAACCTGATAATAATGTGATAGATAAACAACTCAGGATCATACTTGATGAAGCTATAGAATCGCTTCCTTCAAAATATAAGGATGTAATTGTATTGAGACATAAGAAGGAAAAAGAATATGAAGAAATTGCGAAAGAACTGAACCTGCCGCTGGGCACCGTAAAAGCACATATCTTCAGAGGGAGAGAGCTGCTCAATAAATACCTGAAAGATAAAATAAAACATTATTGATAATGTGATTTTAATAATTGGATTTTTTTATAAAATTACATGCAGCAGAAACTGACACAAATTTACTTCTCAATTTTTTTAACCTGTAAATAAATAAATAAACTATTACAAAACTATTTTGATGAAATATATTTCATGAATATGATATTGATGATATGAAAAATGAAACTCCGTTGATGAGACAGTACAGAAAGATCAAGGAAAAATATCCTGACACTTTGCTTTTATTCAGAATGGGAGATTTTTTTGAGACCTTTGAAAATGATGCTGTCACTGCTTCCAAAGTTCTCGGAATTACACTTACAAAAAGATCGAACGGTGCTGCGTCGGAAGTTCCTCTTGCAGGATTTCCGCATCATTCCCTTGACAACTATCTGCCTAAATTAGTCAAAGCCGGATTCAGGGTTGCAGTCTGCGAACAATTAGAAGATCCCAAGTATGCAAAAGGAATTGTAAAAAGAGATGTAGTCGAAGTAGTAACACCCGGCGCAAATTTTTCTGAAAAACTTTTAGACCATAAATCAAACAATTTTCTTGCAGCAGTTTATATAAAAGATAATGTCTGCGGATTTTCATTCTGTGATGTATCTACAGGTGAATTTGCGACTTCCGAAATCCTGACAAAAAACTTATGTGAACAAATTGAAAATATAAATCCGACAGAAATTTTAATCCCCAAAAAAGATAAGGAAAAAATTTACAAACTTCTTGACTATGATCCCGATGCGGCATTCAGTGAACAGAGAAACAAATATTTCTTTACAAAGATCGATGACTGGGTCTTTAATTCTGATTATGCAAAAGAAGTATTGACAAATCATTTCGGTACACAGTCACTTAAAGGTTTTGGAATCGAAGATATGAATGAAGCTACAGTCGCAGCGGGCTGTGTACTTAATTATCTGAACGAGACACAGAAAAATAATCTTCCTCATATAAAGAAAATTTACAATTATGAATTTTCTGATTACATAATTTTAGATCCTTCTACAAAAAGAAATCTCGAGATCACTTCATCTATAGCTGAAGGCGGCAGAGAAGGTACTCTGATTTCAATTCTCGACAGGACCAAAACTGCAATGGGCGGAAGACTTTTAAAAAAATGGGTTTCAAGACCTCTCAAAAAAAAGGAGCAGATCGAGAAAAGATTATTTGCAGTGAAAGATTTTTTTGATAATAAAAATGAGCGAAAAAAAATATCAGAGGAATTAAAATCCGTTGCGGATCTTGAAAGACTTCTTTCGAAAATTTCTACCGGCAGAGCTGTAGCAAGGGATATAGTTCAGCTTAAGATCTCACTTAAAAAAATAAATATTATAAAAGCTGAACTTCTGAAATTTCCTTCAACAGCCGTTCAGGCAATCGGAACTAATCTGATCGAGATAAATGAACTTATTCTGAAATTAGAAAACTGCATCAACGAAAATTTTGTATCGGGTATCGATAATTACGGCATGATCAATAAAGGCTATGACAAAGATCTTGATGATATAAAAGACATTCTCATAAACGGAAAGACCTGGATCGAAAATTATCAAAGCAAAGAGCGTGCAGCTACAGGGATCAATTCACTTAAGGTAGATTTCAACAAGGTCTTTGGATATTATATAATTGTCACAAAGACAAATTTAGAAAAAGTACCTTCAAATTATGTAAGAAAGCAGACACTGGTAAATGCTGAAAGATACATCACTGACGAGCTGAAAGTCTACGAAGAAAAGATCCTGAATGCAGAAGAGAAGATAGAAGAGCTTGAAAAAAATATTTTCAATGAGTTAAAAAATTTCGTACTCGATTTCACAGATCAGGTGCAAAGGAATGCATCATTAACTGCTACACTTGATACACTGATCAGCTTTGCAGAGGTTTCAGAAGATTATAATTATGTATTACCGGAAGTCAGTGACAATGATGATCTTGAGATCATCGATGGCAGACATCCTGTAATAGAAAGACTGCTGCCTCCCGGTGAAAAATTTATATCCAATGATACATTTGCAGATATAAAAAACAGTCAGATTCTAATTCTTACAGGTCCGAATATGAGCGGAAAGTCCAGTTATCTGAGACAGGTCGGACTGATAATTCTTCTGACACAGATAGGATGTTTTGTACCGGCGCGTAGTGCAAAGATAGGTATTGTAGATAAAATATTTACCAGAGTCGGCGCGTCGGATAATATTGCTAAAGGCGAGAGTACTTTTTTAGTCGAGATGCATGAGGCTGCAAACATACTGAATAATGCAACTTCAAAGAGTCTTATATTACTCGATGAAATTGGAAGAGGTACAAGTACGTATGACGGAATCTCAATTGCCTGGGCAATGACAGAATACATTCATGAAAATCCGAACATAAATGCAAAGACACTTTTTGCTACTCACTATCACGAGCTTAATGCTTTGGCAGACATGTATCCGAGGATAAAAAATTTCAGAGTGGAGGTAAAAGAATATAATGATAAAGTAATATTCCTGCGGAAGATCACAGAAGGAACTGCCGATCACAGCTACGGCATTCAGGTTGCACAGATGGCCGGTGTCCCCGAAAAAGTTACAAAGCGCGCAAAGGAAATTCTCAGATCCCTTGAGGACAAAGAGTATAGAAGAAAGACCAAGGACGATCTGCAGATAAGCATGTTTGAATCTGCAGTGACAGAGATCAAAGATGAAGCTCTAAGGAAAATGATTTCAGATATTGAGATCGACAACATCACACCTCTCGATGCAATGAACATTCTGAAAAAACTCAAAGACGAGACGGATAATTAAGTTACGGGTTACCCTTCTCTTTCTCAAGACTCTCAACTACAAATTTTGAAGCTTATTTCTTTATCTCATGAAACAGCTTTGTTACGTTATCTTTTTTATTAAAACAGGGCG
>DAORRV010000094.1:0-12220 GCA_035443185.1 Ignavibacteria bacterium
TCATTTTGATATTAAAAATTGTAAATTGATTGTTAAGAAAAAATTAATATAAATAATCAAATTAAATGTTAAGCATATTTAAAAAAATATTTCCATCTAAACACGAAAAAGATATAAATTCAATTTCACCGGTTGTCGATGAAATCAATGTATTTTATGAAGAGTTTGAATCACTTTCCGACGAACAGCTAAAAGAAAAGACAAATGAATTCAAGCAGAAAATCATTTCTGAAACTGAAGAAATAAATAATAAAATATCCGAACTGCAAAAAGGACTTACAGACGATCTTACTCACAATGAAAGAATGAATATTCATGACGAGATCGATCTTCTTAAAAAGGAAAATTACGATGTAATTAATGCTGTTCTTGATGAAATTTTGCCAGAAGCTTTTGCAGTAGTAAAGCAGACATGTAAAAGACTATGCGGTACGGAATGGGAAGCTGCCGGTAATAAGATCAAATGGAATATGGTACCTTATGATGTTCAGTTGATCGGTGGAGTGGTGCTTCATCAGGGTAAGATTGCTGAAATGGCGACAGGTGAAGGAAAGACTCTTGTAGCTACTCTTCCTTTGTATCTCAATGCACTCGCCGGAAAAGGCGTTCATCTGATCACTGTAAATGATTACCTTGCAAAAAGAGACAGTGAATGGATGGGTGAAATATTTAAATTTCTTGGTCTTACTATTGGTGTGATTCTGAATGATATGGATCCCAACAAAAGGCGTGAAATGTATAACTGTGATATTACTTACGGTACGAATAATGAATTTGGTTTTGATTATCTCAGAGACAATATGGTAGTGGATAAAGAATTTCTTGTGCAGCGGGAACATTTTTATGCTATCGTTGATGAAGTGGATTCTGTACTTATTGATGAAGCAAGGACACCGCTGATTATCTCAGGGCCGGTGGAAATATCAAAGCATAAATATGATGAAATTAATCCCAAAATAAAACGTCTTGTTGAAGCTCAGAAAAATCTTGTAAATAAACTGACAGCAGAAGCTGAAGCAATAGTTTCACAGGAAAATGTTTCTTCTGAAGACAGTGCCAAAGCCGGACTTGCATTATTAAGAGCTAATCATGCTCTTCCAAATCACAAGAAACTTCAAAAACTTCTAAGTGAGCCTTCAAATAAAAAATTACTTCTTGCTTCAGAAGCCGAATATATGAGAGATAATTCGAAGCAGATGCATATAGTTGATGATGAATTGTATTTTATTATAGAAGAAAAATCACATGTAACTGATCTGACTGAAAAAGGAAGAGAGTTCCTTGCTCCCAGTGCTGAAGAAAGAGATTTCTTTACACTTCCTGATTTCGGATCTGAGATTGCTAGTATAGAAAATAATACAGAACTGTCCATTGAAGAAAAAGAATTAAAAAAAGATGAACTAAGTAAAATTTATGCTGAGAGAAGTGATATGCTGCATACTGTTCATCAGCTTTTAAAAGCTTATGGATTGTATGATAAGGATGTAGATTATGTAGTACAAGACAGTAAAGTTATGATCGTGGATGAATTCACAGGAAGAATTCTGTCAGGTAGACGTTATTCAGACGGACTTCATCAGGCAATAGAAGCAAAGGAAGGTGTACATGTTGAAAAAGATTCGCAGACACTTGCGACTATTACATTACAGAATTATTTCAGACTTTATAAAAAATTAGCCGGTATGACCGGTACTGCTGAGACTGAGTCGTCAGAGTTTTTTGATATTTACAAACTTGATGTAACTGTAATTCCAACCAACAGAGATTGTGTAAGAGATGATCTGAATGATCTTATTTACAGGACCAAACGTGAGAAATACAATGCTGTAATAGATGAGATTGCGGAAATGAGAACTCAAAGAAGACCTGTGCTGGTTGGAACGACAACTGTTGAAGTTTCTGAAACTATTTCAAGATTACTGAAAAGAAAGAATATTCCTCACGAAGTACTTAATGCAAAGCAGCATGCTAAGGAAGCACATATTGTAGAAAACGCGGGTCTTCCGGGTGCAGTTACTATTGCTACTAATATGGCTGGTCGTGGTACTGACATTAAGCTGGGACCGGGTGTAGCCGATTCAGGCGGGTTACATATTATTGGTACTGAAAGACATGAGTCGCGAAGAATTGACAGACAGCTGAGAGGACGGGCAGGCAGACAGGGTGATCCTGGAGCATCAAAGTTTTATCTGTCACTTGAGGATGAACTAATGAGGCTTTTTGGTAATGAAAGAATTGCAAATGTTATGGAACGTCTTGGCTTTAAAGAAGGTGAATCGATCGAACATAAAATGATCACTAATTCAGTTGAGAGAGCTCAGAAAAAAGTTGAAGAAAATAATTACGCTATAAGAAAAAGACTTTTGGAATATGATAATGTGATGAACCAGCAAAGAGAAGTTATTTATTCCAAAAGAAGACAAGCTTTGACTGGTGAAAGACTTAAAGATGAGATCTTTGATATGGTTGATATTTCAGTGGAGAATACAATTAAAAAATATTACGAAGATGGAAACATTGACGGACTTATTGAAGATATTCAACGGACATATCTTGTAAGAGTAAATATTTCACCTGATGATTTTCAAAAGCTTGGAGAATCTGGTCTTAAAGATATGATCTTAAATGAAGCAAAAGCATATTATAACAGAAAAGAAGAAAGATACGGATCAGAGCTGATGGGAAAGATAGAACGATTTGCAACATTAAGTATTATTGATGAAAAATGGAAAGAGCATTTGAGAGAAATGGATGACCTGAAAGAAGGTATTAGTTTCAGGGCTTATGCTCAGAAAGATCCTTTGCTGGAATATAAATCTGACGGATTTAAAATTTTTGTGGAAATGCTGGATTCACTCTCGGATGAAATTATTAAATTCATTTTTAAATTTACATCACGAGCTCCTGAAGAAGCTCAGAATGTAAAAGCACCGGCTCCGACAAATCAATCAAGACTAAGGACTTATCATGAATCTGCAGCAGGAATGGGCTATGTCGGATCTGATAATATCAGTGGTGGTGAAGAATCCAATACTAAGCATCAACCGGTCTTAGTCGGAGATAAAATCGGCAGGAATGACCCGTGTCATTGCGGCAGCGGAAAGAAATTTAAAAATTGTCACGGTCGTCAAAGCTAACAAGTTTATCAATTTTACTATATGAATATCTCCGCAAATACTAAAGATATAATAGATAAAATAAACGAAAGTTCTGACCGCTTTATCAAAAATAATTATGAGATCTCAATTTTGATTGAGATCTCTTTTTTTTCAGACAAACTCAAAGATTTCCGAAATCTTATCTTTACATCAAAATATGTTAATGGATTGACAAAAGTGTTATCTTCGACAGAGATCACAGGTAAGGAATTCATTGAAAGAACTTATGAAGATTTCAATTTAAATCTGCAGAAAGTTTTTAATATTTTAAAACAGATGCTGGAAAATGAAGAAAGTAATTCTGTTAGCTTTTTTGAAAGTAAATATTTTAAAATGGATCAGGAAAGTGTAAAAAATATGTTAGAATTGACTGATGATCTTTCCATTTGTAAAGAATACATGAACAGAACTCCGGGTGTTTTTGGAAATTAATTTTTGTTTTTAATTCCTAAATAATGTTTTTGAAGCTCAGACGAAGGTGTCATACTTAGATCCTTATCTAATCTTTTAATATATGCATTATAAACATGGATATATTCCCTGTCGTTTTTTTCTTCTATATATATACTGAGTAATTTTGATAACATCTCCTCATCACTTATTTTGCTTTCACTTAACTTTTCAAGAAGTAATTTCAAATCATCAATACTTTCAGATTTTTCAAAATATTTTATAACATTATGGATGGTTTTTAAAAAATTGAATTTAAAATTATCTCTCAAATCTTCAGCCCAGTTTTGATAAATTCCTTCAGCAAAATCATTTTTATAAATATCCAGTATCCTCACTGTATCTATATTTATTTTTCCAGATGAAAGTTTAATTAATTCGTCCGTGTCAAATTCATAATTAATTTCAATTTTCTGTGTGACGAAATAGTAAACCTTATTCTTCAATGTGATAAATTCTTTCCCGGAATTGTCTGAGAACTCATCTCTGAAAAACATCTGTAATGCCTTTCTTACTTTATTTATTTCCACATCTGCTATTGCCTCATAATTTACTTTTTTGGAACTGAATAAAATGTCGTCAATAATTGAATCCTTTGTAATAACCTGATTTGATTTGCTTTTATATGCAAAGTAAAGAAAAATTGATTTTGACCTGGGTCTGAGCCAGATACTGTCTTTTATTTCTACGCCATTAATAAATATTTTACAGTTATCAAAAAACTTTACTTTGATATTATACTCTTTTTTCTTTTCCGGTAACAGATTTTTTATATCTTCTGAAAGCAGCTCTTTAAGAAATTCTGATCTGATACCGTTTTCCAGTGCATAACTAAAAACATAACTGAGTTTATTTGATCCGGCTCTGAATTTAATATAATTTTCATATCCATATTCTTCAGCTAAAGAAATAAATTTATTGAACTTTGCTTTAAATGCTTTTGGCAAATCCTTTAATGCAAAATAATAGCATTCAAAAAACAGAATTATTGCCTGATTAAAAAGCGTGAAATTAGATGTTCCAATAGAAGTGGTCTCCTTTTTAATTTTCAGATACTTCTCGAAATCATTGTTTAGAAGATATGCTTCCTGTCTCAGTATTAATGCCCGTGTAACTGAAATACTGTAATCCCCTTTCTCCGTATTTCTCAGTACATAACCCGGATTCTCAATAAGATTATATGAATAAAGGATCAATGCATCGATAAAATAAATATAATTTTTTAAATGAGTTTGTTGCTTCATTATCTCAAGATCATTTATCACATTTTTATACTGATGATTTAAAAATTTATTCAAGATATTTTGAAATTCATACTGGTTTTTATATGCCGAAAAAATTGTTTTGTTTTTTTCTGTATTCTTGATTTTTAGCTGATGAAAGAACTGATCGAATTTTTTATTATTATAACTTGTAAATAATGCAAAACACAACTGACTCAGATTCGAATGGTCAAACCGATCTATATCAATATTATTTGAAATAAAATTTACAATCTCATTACCTTTTTTGAAATCTCCATAATCAAAAAATATGATCATAGAAAAGATACTTTCTATGAATGTATTTTCATCAATAGATTTTTCATTGCTGTTTCTTATTTTAACAATTTTCTCAAAGAGCTTTTTAAGTTTTAAAATGTATTTCTTGCTCTTAGAGTTTTCACCTGTCGCAATGTAAGATTTAATAAGAGATACTGTAAATTGTATTTCCTGTTCAGGTTTTAATTTAAAATTCAATATATGTTCTGAAATACTGATGTTATCTTTTGAAATACCTTCTTTCAAAAACATGCAATTGCAAATCAGCATAAGTATTTCGACATAATAATCAAGTTCAGATCTTTTTATCTTGTTCATAGGGATCAGAATACTGTCTTTACTTTTTATGGAAAATTTGAGCTGGATTATTTGCTTAAGATAATCCAGAGCATTCTCAATATCTTTGTCCTTATATACAAACGTATTAACTTTAAGTAAAATAAATTCAAGTGAATTTCTAAATTTTTCATTTGAAATTTCATCAAACTTTTTATAAAGACCGCTTGAATGTATCAATAGTAATTTTTCAGAGGCATTCATTTTTATCCAGTCTTTCAGCTTTGAATAATCGCCAGCAAGAATAAGATAGTTTAACCCAATATAATCCTCACGCCATTCTTTGTCTTTTAGATAATGGGATCCTAATTTAATATAAAGATCTGTGATTTCTTCTCTCGTAAATGTTTCTTCAGTTTTTTTTCGAAGGTAACTTCTTAGTAATTCATGAAACCTGAAGTTTTCATCTTCTCTGTTTATGAAAATATTTTTTTCATACAGATCCAAAAGCATTTTGTAACCGTTCTTTATTTCAAGAACATTCTCGATTAAATGCTTATTAAAATATTCAGGATAGGTCAGAGTCATCAAAAGATTCTTTTCAGCAGGAGACAAATGTGAAAATAATTCATATGTGAAATATTCAAAAACATCAGATTTTCCATAGACAAGATCTTCATTTTTAATCGCGTTAAATTCACTTCGAATTAAAAGAAGCTGTATTGCAGTTACCCAGCCTTCCGTTGATTTTATATATTCATCAAGTAAATTCTTATCAATTTTGCTGGTCTTTAACTTGTTTAATCTTATAAATTTTTTTATATCCTGTTCACTGAAAGACAGATCGCCTTTTGTAATTTTCCCAAGCCAGTTTTTTGCAAGAAATTTAGGATAATTTATTTTAGTAGGCTCGCGTCTTGAAATAAAAATTATATGCACATTCTGTGGAAGGAACTCGAGGAAATAATTTAACGCAGTACAGACTTCATCACTTTCATCAATATTATGAAAATCATCAAAAAATATATAAATGTCTTTTTTCTTTTTTACTAAATATGAAAAGAGATCACTTGAAAAAGATGATATGACATCATTTACTTTTTCATCAAAAAGAGAATTCTGAGATCTGGACAGCACAGCTTTTAATCTTGCTCCGAATTTAGATTTTTTCAAATTGGATTCAAAAGCCATTGCAAGAAGCAAAAAAAAATTTTCTATAGAATTATCATACGAACTAATACTGATCCAGATTTTTTCTTCATTTTTTAATTTATTAAAAAACTCTACTGAAAGAGATGTTTTTCCGTATCCTGCAGGAGCAGTGATCAGTATGACTTTTTTATTTTTAAATGATATTAATTTATTGATCAGCCTTTCCCTTGGATAATAAAAAGCGGGTACATCGGGAGTTATGATCTTTTGTGTAAATTCTAAATTTAATACCAAATTAATCTGCTATAGTTTTTCATATTTCAATACTAATCTAATTAACTAATTATTTAAAGACAATTTACAAAGTTCACTTCAATTATTTCTAAATTATAAACAGCTGTTGCTAACTGGAATTGTCTGTATGTATGTAAAATTGAATTTCAAAATAATATTTTAATGTGATACCTGATTAGTATTATCTGATTATTCTATGGAGCGAAAGTTTATTATAAATTCTGTATTATTACGTTCTTTTATTTCTATTATATATAATGAGCATTCAAAATGAATTAACCGAACTGCTGGAAAATAAGATTATTTCGGAAGATACAGCAGAAGGAATACGCAATTATTACAAAGGTAAAGCCGGAAAGTCTGAAAATAAACTATTTATTATTTTCGGAATACTCGGTGCACTACTCACGGGGCTTGGCATTATTTTAATTGTAGCTCATAACTGGGATGAATTTTCCCTGACTGTAAAAACAACTTTTGCATTCATTCCTCTTATTACTGGACAGTTGATATGCGGATTTGTATTATTCAAAAAAATAGATTCTTCTGTCTGGCGGGAAAGCTCAACAGTATTTTTATTTTTTGCTGTCGGTACATGTATTTCTCTGATTAGTCAGATCTATCATATCGAAGGTGAACTGAGCAGCTTTATACTTACCTGGATGGCATTGTGCATTCCACTGGTTTACATTATGAGATCGTCTGCGACTTCTCTGCTTTATATAATCGGTATTACATTCTACGCTGTGGATACAGGATATTCCGGATCTAATGATATGATGTCTTTCATTTACTGGATTATGCTGATGCTGATTATCCCCTATTACATTATGCTGATCAGAAGATCTGAAAATAGTAATTTCCTCTATATCCATAATGTTTTTATTCCATTATCTCTGATCATTACATTAGGAACAATATCTGAAGACAATTCCCAAATAATGTATTTAGCATACATGTATCTCTTCACCATTTTTATTATTATTTCAAATACAAATTTTTCTTCGGACAGAGTAAAAAGTTCAGGTGCATTATCTTTCTTTGGAATAGCGGGAATACTTTTTATACTTTTTGTTTTAAGTTTCAATTCATTCTGGGAAGATCTGTCTTCTGCGAGTTTCAGTTTTAATGGAATCAGATCTTATACTGAAATTTTCGCATCAGTAATACTCGGTATCACTGCATTTGCTTTACTAATCTTAAGAAATAGAAATAGAATGTCAGATCTTAAATTCAGCACTGATATTTTTGAGATCACATTTATTATTTTTACAACGATATTTATTATTGGAATTTATTCAGATATAGCCGTTGTCCTGATCAACCTGCTGTTATTCATTATCGGAATTATGACAATATTAAAAGGCATCAAGCTCGATCATCTGGGAATATTGAACATTGGTTTACTTATAATTTCGGGAATTGTGATCTGCAGATTTTTCGATACTGACCTTAGCTTTATTATCAGAGGAATTTTATTTGTAATAGTCGGACTTTGCTTTTTTGGGGCAAATTTATATTTGATAAAAAAAAGAAAAACTAATGAAGCAAAATAAATTTTTTGTAACAGCAGCTTTTATATTAACAGCTTTATTTCAGATTTATGTGCCAGCAGGCATTATAGCTGACAGGGAGATTTTACTCTCGGAAGGAAAAGAGTTTAAATTCAAATGCGCACCTGTAGATCCAAGCGATCCTTTCAGAGGGAAATACATTACGCTAAATTTTGAAGAAAATAGTTTCACAACTGATAATGACAACTGGGACTATAATGAAGATGTATATCTGACATTTAAAAATAATTCTGAAGGATTTTCAGAAATTGAGTCTGCTGCAAAAGAAAAACCCGAAACCGGTTCAGATTATCTGAAACTAAAAACAAATGGTTTTAGTCCGGAGATAAAAAAATTACATATAAATTATCCATTTGACATATACTATCTCAATGAAACCAAAGCACCAAAAACAGAGGAACTCTATAACAGCTCTTTAATTGATTCTAATAACGTCACTTATGCAATTATAGCCATAAAGGATGGTGAAGGAGCAATTAAAAATTTATTCATAAATGATAAACCAATTGAAGAGATAATTTTTGAAGATTAATTTTGAATTGTCATTTTAACATTTTAAGTATTAGTTTTTTTAAATGAAATAAATTAATTTAACATAATTCAATTATGCGTTTTCTATCATATTTATAATAGACAGTCGATGAATAGATTTTAGACATTTCCTTATTAAATAGTCTGATTTTTCAAATTAAAGTTTTAATTTTATTAATTTAAAATTTACAATTATGAAAATCTTTATTTTTTTTGCAGCTTTAACTTCCATTATTTTAACACATCAGAATTCCTCTGCAAATACTTCATCATCTGACACTTCATATGTACTGCTTTCATCTGATGATTATGATTATAAAAATCCACAGTTTGATAAGTCTGGGGAATCCGTTAACTATTCAGTGTTTGACTGTATTTTGACATATGAAAAATGGAGTTCTGAAACTAACTCAAAGATAGCTGTCAGGTTTATGAATCACAATTCTCTCGGTCCTGAAACTGAACTTTCAGATAGTTTGTCACTCAATATCAAGCCTGCAGTTGCTTATAAAATTGTTCAGCTAAATCCAATTCTTAATGAACCGGGCGCAGTTGTCTTTCAGTCAAACAGAAATGATAACTGGGATATCTATTATTCATATTATAATTCTGTAAACTGGAGTGTCCCTGTGCAGATCACATCAGATACTGCTGATGAAACTGATCCGTGTATTGTTGCATATTCTACAAACGATTTGAGTTTTATGATAGCTTACAGCAGAGGTAAAGATATTTATTTAAAAAATTATTTCAACGGTGCATGGCAGAATGAAATTAATATAACTGAAACAGATACTGCTGAATGTTTTTCTCCAACTATGACAAGAGCTCAATTTACCGGAGGAAATGATTTTTATATTGCATATAACAGGATGAATGAACTTTCCAACAAATCAATATATTATCAAAGATTCTCAATAAATACCGATGGATCTGTTAACAATTTACAAAGCAGATCTGTTGTTCAACAAAATTCACAAAGCAATTTAAGATTTTCAAACGGTGTGAATTTTACAATTCTCAACTATGATTATGATACACTGGGGAGAAAAAGTTACTTTGCAGCTTTTATTAAGTTTAATGGGCATGATATAAGAAATCAAACCTATGAATATCCCGGAAGTAATTATAACGGCACAGGATCTTCTCATGGAGATATTACTTCAGATTATCCTATCGGATATAGTTTGTCTTCCTGGATAAATAAATACGGAGATTCTACATTTATTTTTATTGACAATTATGACAATGGTCAACTTAGTACTAAGTTCTACATTGGAGATTCTACAGTTAAAACATTTCAAAATTCCAGCACAAAATTAGTTTTTGGAAATTTATACAGAATAAGAATTTTATGGGAAAAAGAGGTGAACGGCAGGACAGCACTTTATGAATCCTTTGTCGACAATGGGTTAACTTCGATAAATGCTCAAAATGAATTTAATCCTAAAAATTATTATCTATCTCAAAATTATCCCAATCCTTTTAATCCCAAGACAATCATCAATTACGAGTTACAAGTTACGAGTGACGAATTTGTAAACCTTAAAGTGTTTGATGTTTTGGGAAATGAAACTGCGACACTTGTAAATGAAAAGCAGCAAGCCGGAAGTTACAATATAGAATTCGACGGAAGTAATCTCCCGAGCGGAATTTATTTTTATCGGCTGAAAACAGATAACTTTATCGAAGTAAAGAGGATGATGCTTTTAAAATAATTTGACATTTAAAAGTTACGCATTACGAGTTAAGGGTCAATATTAACTCGTAATTCGTAACTTATTTAAAGTGGTAAATTATTTATTTCAGAAGTAACATTTTCTTCGTGACACTGAAATCTTCCTGTGATAGTGTATAAAAATAAATGCCGCTTGACTTTCCTCCTCCGTTAAACCTCACAGTATAATCCCCTCTTGTTTGATTTTCATTTATAAGAGATTCGATTTCTTTTCCCTGGATATCATAAATTTTCAAACTAACAAAACCATTATTAAAAAGAGAATAATTAATTGTAGTTTCAGGATTAAATGGATTTGGAACATTTTGAGAAAGTTCAAGTGATTCAGGAAGCTGAGTATTAAAATTAATTATTCCAACTGTTATGAGTGTGTCAGTCAGTATTTCAGTTTGAACCAGATACCCGCTATCATAACCGCTCGCACAGATCAATTTCCATATATTGTTTGGGAGGTGTACCGAACCGCTTTGACCTGTCAGCCATTGTGTTGGTTTATCCGGAAGCTTTGTCCACTCATTTCTTCCGGGACTAAATGAATAACATTCATTACTTGGAGAATTGAAAGTATTGTCTGTACTTCCACCTGTCATAATAATTCCATTATCGCCCCACGATGCTGCATCAAAAAATGTTCTTGTGGATCCGGGAAAATTTTCACCTCTTGTCCAGTGAATAACAGCTCTGTCTGACTGATCGATCACGCCAACATAAACACTGTCAAAATAAACAGAAGATCCAAATGTACTTGTACCGCACATATAGATCAAAGTATCACCTGTAATTGCAAATCCACCAAAATTCCTGTTGCCGAGACAAGGAAAAGATGTTGCAATTCTCCATGAATCGGATTTAGAATTATACAAATATACCTTTCCTTCTACAGGTCCGCCTACTCCTCCTGCTGTGTAGATCAGACTATCCTGATATGAAACTGCTTTTGCATCAACTAATGGTAAAGGTGAATTGTTTACAGTTGACCAGATATTTTCATTAATGCTTAATTTATAAACTATATTCTGTCCGCTGCCGGGTGGATTTACCACGCCGCCAATTAAGTATAAACTGTCTTCGATTATTGCTGTAGCTGCACCGAGCAAGCCGGTAGGATGCGGATTGAGTGTATCCCATGAATCTGAATTTACATTATATCTTTGTACAGTTTTCAATATTGCATCATTTTGATCCCTGCCTGACGCAATGATCAGATAACCATTATTATTCTTTGAATATGAAGCAGTGTTTCCGGCTCTGACCGGTTTTAAAATATTTGAAGCTGAAGACCAATCAGGTATGTTTGAATTAAAAGCAGTAAAAATGAAGAGAATAAAAAACAAAACGGCATAGCGAATTTTTAATGAATTTTTCATAAAATAATTTTTTTAATTAATAAATAATTATTACGCCGGGTTGAATAAATTGTTTGAAATGGGAAATTGCGAGGGATGTAATTGAGAATAAAAATAAGTTAATACAAATAAAGATTCAACTAAAATAAAAAAGACCGGG
>DAORRV010000095.1:0-12106 GCA_035443185.1 Ignavibacteria bacterium
AAAATTACAATAATAAATTTTAAATAATTGACCACACTAAATTTAAAACACATACTACCTTACATATTCATTTTATCCACAGTTATATTTTTCAGCAACGAAAGTCTTTATTCTCAGAAAAAAACGGAAAGTGTTAAAACTGATGAATTTATTTTAATCACAGACAATCAGGGAAATATATTAGACGGTGATAAAAAAGACTGGACATATAATGACAAGTCTTACAATAAAATAAATGCAATTGAGAATTTATTTGTAAATCCTGTAAATGATACTAATCTCAAGAATCAACCTGATTGGAAAATAGTAGATGAAATAATAGGAAATAAATTATTGTTGAAATGGAACACTCCAAAAGGTTTTACCTGTAAAGGTTTTGCAGTAGAAAGAATAGAAATCAAACCGGACAGTTCTGAATCTGACTGGGTAGAGATCGATTATGTCAGAGGTGTAAAGACAGCTCCTACCACAAGCAAGTATTCATACATTGATAAAAAATTAAAAGAAGGGAAATACAAATTCAGAATTAAGATGGATATGAATGACGGGACTTCAAAATATTTGAATTTAAATAAAGAAGTATTCTGGATGGAATTTCCAACTACTTTACAATTTTATCCGGTATACCCAAACCCGGTAAAAGAAAAATTTAATGTCAGATTTTTTCTCCCCTCGAATGATGAGATCAGTATATTTTTTATTAATGGAACTGATACTGTCTATGTAATGAAAAAAATAAAACTGGGTCAGGGATTTTATGAAAAATCTATAGATAAAAATACATTCAAATATTACAATGAAGTAAAAAGAATTTATCTGACTAGAAAGAGTATGAGACGAAAAGAATATACAGGAGATATAAAATTTGAATAAAAATTTTATTCAGACTTCAACATACCCAAATAGAATTATCAAATTTAAATTTACAAAATTATAAATATGAAATATTATAACAGCGTACTTGATCTGATCGGCAACACTCCCCTTGTAAAACTCAACAACATTACAAAAGGTCTGAAACCGACTGTACTTGCAAAGATGGAGTCATACAATCCCGGCGGTAGTGTAAAAGACAGGATCGGACTAAATATGATAGAAGCTGCAGAACGTGAAGGCAAGCTCAAACCGGGCGGCACTATAATCGAAGCTACGAGTGGAAATACAGGGATCGGAATTGCACTGGTAGCTGCGTTAAAAGGTTATAAGACAATTTTTGTAATGACAGAAAAAGCTTCCAGAGAAAAAAATAATTATCTCAAAGCACTAGGTGCCGAAGTGATAATTCAGCCGATGACTGCTAAGCATGGAGAACCCGATCACTATGTAACTGTAGCTGAAAGATTATCAAAGGAAATTCCAAATTCACTTTTTCTTTATCAATATGTAAATCCGGGAAATCCTGAAGCGCATTACAAAACTACAGGTCCCGAGATCTGGAATGATACAGAAGGAAAGATAACACACTTTGTATCCGGTGTCGGTACAGGCGGGACTATTTCCGGTACAGGGAAATATCTTAAAGAAAAAAATCCGGGTATTAAAGTAATCGGGGCAGATCCTTACGGTTCTATATTTAAAGTTGTAAAAGAAACCGGCAATACACCTGAACCTATCCCCTATTTAATTGAAGGTATCGGTCAGGATGTGATGGTGGAGAATGTTCAGCTTCAGTACATTGATGAAATAGTTAATGTAAACGATCTTGATTCTGTAGAAATGTGTAAAAGACTTGGAAAAGAAGAAGGAATATTCTGCGGCGGATCAACAGGGACGATAGCTTATGCTGCCGTTGAGCTTGCTAAAACCCTTGATGAAAATGCTGTTATAGTTTTTATAGTTTGTGATACAGGTGAAAGATATCTTTCTAAATATCATTCTGATGAATGGCTTAGAGAAAAGCGTCTGATGAATTCTGATTTCATTTCAACAGGGCAGGTATTCCTGACTAAGAAAACTGCTGGTGTGCCCGGACTTATTTCAGCGAAAAGTTCTGATAAATTATTCGAAGCACTTGAGCTGATGGATAAATATAATCTCAGTACATTGCCTGTCATAGACGGATCTGATTGTGTTGGTTCTATTGCTGAGGAAAGTGTCATCGAAAAAGTTATGAATGACAGGAATGTATCAGGTAAACAAGTAAAAGATGTAATGGATAAAAAACTTCCGATAGTGGATTTTAATACCGAATTTCCGAAAGCACTTGAAATGCTTCAGAAAGACAGTACTATTCTTGTATCTCAGCACGGACAAATAAAAGGAATACTTACCAGATATGACGTTCTTGATTTTGTTTAATTTAAAACTGATTAAAAATTTTATTAAATATACGGTCAGGATTTTCATTTAAAATTTTTGAAAATACTTTTCGCTAAAAAAAACTAAATTATGAAATTCGCAACCAAACAGATTCACGCCGGTCAGCATCCGGAAGAAACTACAGGAGCTGTAATTACTCCCATCTTTCAGACCTCTACATATTCCAATAAAAAACTTGGTGATTCAAAAGGATTTGATTACGGAAGGACAATTAATCCGACCCGATCAACTCTTGAAGCAAACCTTGCTGCACTTGAAAACGGGAAGTATGGATTTTGCTTTTCTTCAGGAATGGCAGCCGTACAGACTGTTATAAATTTATTTAAACCGGGTGATCATGTGATCTGTACTAATAATGTCTATGGCGGTACTTACCGTTTGTATGAACAGGTCATGAAAAATTACGGACTGGAGTTTTCGTATGTTGACACTTCTGACAATGAAGCACTGATCAATGCTATAAAACCAAATACAAAATTTATTTATGTCGAAACTCCTACCAATCCAATGCTGAACATTACTGATCTCAAAAATTTAGGAGAGATTGGACGCGAGAAAAAAATCACAACATGCGTGGATAATACTTTTATGAGTCCGTATTTTCAGAATCCACTGGACTTTGGGATCGACATAGTTTTACATAGTACAACTAAATATATTAACGGTCACAGTGATGTAATCGGCGGATGCCTTGTTACTTCAGACGAAACTATTGCCGAAACTTTTAAATTTTTGCAAAACTCAATTGGCTCTGTTCCTGCTCCTTTTGACTGCTGGCTGATTCTGCGTTCAACAAAAACATTAGCACAGAGAATGAAAGCTCATAACGAGAATGCAGTTACTATTTGCAAAGTACTTTCTGAAAATTCAATGATCGAAAAACTTTATTATCCGGGTTTGGAATCTCATCCACAGCACGAACTGGCAAAATCACAAATGTCAGGGTTTGGTGGGATCATTTCACTTGACGTCGGATCATACGAAAAGGCAGTTGACTTCTGTAACGCTCTGGAAATTTTTCAGATCGCTGAATCGCTTGGAGGAGTTGAATCACTTGTCTGCCATCCTGTTTCTATGACACACGGTACTGTTCCGAAATATCTCAGAGAAGAATTCGGATTGACAGACGGACTTGTAAGATTATCAGTAGGTATAGAAGATATTGAAGATCTGTTAGCTGATATCAATAATGCTCTGAGTAAATTATAATTATTGCGAAGAATTTCCTTCATATTAATTCTGATCTTATTTTTTTATGTAAATAGTTTTTCTCAATATAGATATAAGACCTCAGGTAAGGATAAAACGAAATACAGTGAAAAAAGTATTGACGTAAAATTATTCCGGACTTTTAATAATATTCACAGCTCTTTCATAAATTCAATGGTGAATATTACAAACGAATCTATAATACCAATATCAATTGCTGCACCTGTAGGAATGTACACTTTTGCAAGAATCAACAATAATAGTTACGACGAAAGCTCTGCCATATTGCTGGCTTTATCGGAGATCACGAATTTGTCGGTTACTCAAATAATTAAAGTCACAGTAAAAAGACCCAGACCATTCAGAACAATGAACAATGTATACTTATCAGATACTTTATCTGTAAAAGGTACTTATTCTTTTCCTTCCGGACATTCATCAGAAGCTTTTGCGATTGCTACTTCACTCACTTTGAGATATCCGGTTGAACCGGTTTTGATAGCTGGATTATACACCTATGCAGCAGTTGTATCACTTGGAAGAATTTACTGGGGGGTTCATTATCCTTCAGATGTATTCACAGGAATGCTGATCGGAGCTGGCAGTGCTGCTCTTATTTATTCATTGAGAGCTCCTATTATCAAAGCTAAAAATGATCTGTTTAATCAGAGTGAAAGGACAGATTCATATAGTCCTGGAGTTGCTCCGGCTTCTATGTTTATTGCAATAGCAGCAGCAGATGTGATAAATCATTTTTTCAGAAATTCAAATAATACCTTACTTCAAAAATCTAATGTATTTTTTGATGTCAACAAAGATGCAGGTAGGATAAATTATTCTGTGGGGTTTTAATCAATTAAGAATTAAGAATTAGGAATTTGGAATATTGAATGATGAATTTTGTTATCACAATTAACCCGTAAATCGTAACCCGTAAATCGTAACTCGTAATTTTTAATTTTTAATTTTCAATTAATTTAAACTCCTCTCTTGTTTCCCCAGGCAAGTATGTGAAGTCTGTCTGTATAATTGAAATTGTTCTTTTTGCAGACCTCTATTGTTTCTAATCTTTTACTGTTTAAATCTTCTGCTGTGATTCCTTCAGGCATTAAATATATATCACTGTCTTTAAACCCAACGGCAGACTGGATTTCCCTTATCTCTTTAATGTCCTTTTCAGATGTGAAAACAAATTTCCACTGGATGTCTATAAGATAGTTTTCTTTGAGAAGATTAAACTTTATAAAGGTCTCAAAATTTAATCTGTTCTTCTCATGCATTTTTTCATATTCCGTACCTAATGGAACAGAACTTTTTAGCTTTGGACTAACGCTGATCAATTCAGAATATTTTATAAAATCTCCAAAGTATGTACCATTAGTTTCAATTGTAATAAATGAATCAGGATTTGATTCTTTTAATTTTTGACAAAGATCTGACAGATCATTTGCATTCATCGTAGGTTCTCCGCCAGTTATTACAATATCACAGCACTTAATTTTTTTATATTCAGCAATTATGTCATCTAAGTTCAATTCCCCAAGATTCCGTAAGTCGTCAGGTTCCCAACTGGTATAATAAGTATCACATAGATTTCCGCCTGGAAATTTACACCTGAGATTACAGTGATTTGTTCTGATAAAAAAAGAAGGGCGACCGGCTCTTTTGCCTTCGCCCTGTATTGAATAAAATAACTCTGATATTTTCATAAAAGAAAAGCGAATTTTTAATTCGCTTTATAAATTTATCTGAAATTTTTTAAATTATTTTTTAGAATTAAGAGATCCTGCAAGTCCTGAATAAGCGCTGAGATCTGCATCTATAGATCCGATCACAACTTTCGTCTTTACTTTCACAGGCATCCTTCTTTCATCATCTGTAAGCCAGACAATTATTGAACCTTCACTTTTAAATAATCCGCCTTCAGCAACTAACGGCTCTAGCTTTACACATCTAAATTCCCCTGCCGGTACTTCTATAGTTTCTTTACCATAATATTTTACTTTCAGAGGATAAGTATTATCCTTATAAAAATTCTGAAGCAGAGTCTCGTCTCCTTCTTTCATTTTACTAAAATCCAGTGTTCTGAAAAAATAAAATGCACTCATTGCATCCTGTGTATATTCAGGAATATCAAATTCACCTTCAAATTTCTTTGGCTCTTTTTCACCGGTATAGGTTTTTGCTTTATGATTTTCCTGATCGAAAATGGCTTCAAAATCTCTCTGGTAATTCCCTTCCTTTATATGCTGTTCAAATCTCCACGGAAATAATCCTTCTTTATCTACATAAGTTCTGTAAAAATCACGGACTTTATATACCCAGTCAAAACTGCCTGATGAATTCACAGTAAATCTAATATCATAACATTCTCTTCCGTTTATAGTCTGAAGATTAGGATCAATTTCCATTACGGCCGTCCCTGCATTTACGAATCCGTAATTTATTTCAAATGTTAATTTCTCACCGGTTGTAAATGCATCCTGTTCGATTGTTCTGAATTCATTATCCTGAGCATTTAAAAATACTGATGTGAATAAAAGAGTTATTAAGATTACTGATCTAATTATCTTCATTATAATTATTTAAATTTAATTTTATAAACAAAATCTTTAACAACGTTACTCAATTATTGTTCTGTACAAATTAAAAAATTTAAATCAATTTTTTAACTGCATTAATTATTTCATTTGTATCAATTTCACTCAGATCATCTTTAGAAGATTCAGGTGAAATAATTATAACATCTTTTCCAAGAGGTTTCCACCTGCCTGCATGCATTGGTTTTTCATTTGGATAAAAGCCAATGATCTTTTTATTGAGAGCACCAGCAATATGAATAGGTCCGGTAGAGTTAGAAATAAAGAGACTGCATTCATTAATCAGTATCAGCATTTCTCCAAGGTCAAGCTTTCCACATAGATTTACAACCGATTTTTCTATTCCGGATCCATTGATTAACTTTTCAGCCAGTTCATTTTCGCTTTGCAAACCAGTAAATACTATTTTAATATTTCTATACTCACTACTGAACATATTTATAAATTCAATAAAATTTTCTGCAGGCAGATCCTTTGCAGAACCTCCGCTGCCCGGATGTATGATTATATAAGTATCCGAAAGTTCCAGATTAAACTCTGAAAGTTTTTGATCCAGTCTTAACTTTTTTGATTCTTCTATTTTAAATTTTCCAAACTCTGAACTACATTCTTCGTCAAAAAAACTTTTTATCATTAGTAAGTTAAGTTCTGACTCATGGAGATCTGAGCGTTTTCTGTGAACATGGACTTTACAATTATACAAAAATGAGAACCACCTGTAAGCCGTACCTATCCTGTATCTTATCCCCAGCCGGTACAGCATTGATGCAAGTTTATAATCAGGTTTCACATTTATTGCCAGGTCAATATTTTTAGATCTGATAATTTCTGACAGAATATCCTTATCTTCTTCATTATTAATATAAATGATTTCATCAATACCTTCATAACAATCCAGAATATCCTTTAAGTAAACTTTTACAAGGAAAAAAATTTTAGATTCGGGAAAGATCTTTTTAAGACACGATAACAAAGGTAAAGTAAGTATAACGTCTCCGAGTCTGTCAGTTCTCGTAACTAAAATATTTTTAACTTTGTCTTTTTCGATCATAAATATAAAATCAGAATTTACTGAACCAGATAACCGTCACTCATTATTATCTTAGCAATCCTGTCAGCGTCTTTAAGTTTAGGCATAATGCTTTCAAAATAATTCAGCATAAAAAATATTCTGTCATCCTCATTATTTATCTCAAGCAGAGTTTGCCTTTCTGCAACACTCAAACCGCATTTTTCAGCCATCAGAAATGAAGGAGAGAATTCTCCCGTCTGCCATTTTTCAATATTCGGATCAATCGGCTTAATACTGCCTTTATAGACAATGTAGGTAAGCTCATTATAATTATTTACTGCTTCATGAAACTTAATATCATCTGTAATAAAATTTGAATTCTTTGAAAATATAACCTCTCCTACAAAATATTTATTTGCAGTCATTTTATAGTTCATGATCTCATATCTTCTAATTCCTTTCGAAACAATATCAAACTCTCCAGTAATAGTTTTCCTTTTCACTTCACTAATTTCAGATGTACACCCAGTCAGAAAAATTTTTTCATTTGCAAACAAATTTATTCCAAAAATTTTACCTTCATCAATACATTCATTTATCATTTTTTTGTATCTCTCTTCAAAAATATGCAGTTCCATTTTTGCATGCGGAAACATAACTACATTCAGAGGAAATAATGGCAGATCTGTGAATTCATCCATTCAGCATTTAAAATAAAAAAAACTTTCGAATGAATCACTCTCACTCAAAAGTTTTTTCAAATATTTTTAGTTGTACTAATTATATGTGATAACGAGCGATGTTATATTTTTATCTTTATCAAACCCAAGCATAAGTCCGGCAATCTTATCGCCTTTTGACCAGTTTATCAGACCGCCTTTATCACTGACAAGTGACTCACCTTCCTCTGTTAAAGTATATCCGCCTTTTTTCATTTCCTCTTTATAAAATTCTACAATATCAAGAACTTTATCATTTGACTCAAAAGTAACGACAGTACCATCGGAAGAATTCAGAGAACCTAATACTTTGGCATTTTTCGGATGAGGAATTTCTTTTGGAAAATCTGCAGGAAGACCCGGCTTCATTCCAAGTTCATTTTCAATTTTTGACTGATCATCAGAATTTACAGATTCATCTTTATTTAATTCATCTTTAATCTGATTCTCGCTCTTTTCAGTCATTTCTTTTTCAGTTTCATTACTTTCTTTTACGGCTTCCTTTTCTTTATTACCACAGCCTGTTAAAATAAGCGCTGAAATAAAAAAAACAGATAATATAATTTTTTTCATGTATAAAAATCGTTATTAATAATTTTTTAATTGTAACATCTTATAGCTTCAAATGTACCGGCTATCCAGCTTTTTGTATCATCTTTAAAACACATTGCAATTTTTCCTTTAATAGTTTTTTCATTTTTGGCAGTTATAACTAAGATACAATTCCACTCAACAGTTGATTTTACAGGGTTTGTGGAATCTGCAATTTCATAATATGCAGTAAATCCATCAAGATTCTGATCGAATGAAGATTTTATCAATTCTCCCACTTTAATCTCACCTGCTTTTTTCATTAATTGAAATGAATTATCATTCTCAATAAATCCGCAGCTGTTTTTCGGGATAAGGTTACTGAAATTTAAAACATTGTCACCACTTCCTCTCCAGTCTTCAAAATTAATATAAGTAAATTCGATTTCTTTACCTTTTAAAAATCCTTTTACAGGAGTATCAGGTATGTCAGTTATTTTTAGATCAGGTCTCCAACTGAATACTTTATTATTGATCTCTGTTTGCTCAGTATCTGTTTTGTCACAGGATATAAAAACTGAAGATAAAATGAAAATAAATATTGTAAATGCAAAAAATCTTTTCAAAAATAAAAATTTATATTGTGTAAATAAATAAAAGGGCATTTATAAAATGCCCTTCACAAAATAATTAAATATTTCTTATTTTACTGCATACTTTTTATACCTATCATTGATCCTTGACCAGTTCAGGTTTTTGAAAAAGTTATCAATATATGTTGCTCTGCCGGGACCGTCCTTATGATAATATGCATGCTCAAAAACATCACAGCAGATTATCGGAATTCCACCCCAGATTGCACCATAATGGTGTTCATCAACAAGAATATCTAAAAGTCTTTCGCTGTAAAGCTGATCATAAGTCAATACTGCCCAGCCTGAAAGTTTTGCTGAAACTGCTGTCGCTTTGAAATCAGCCTTCCAGTTATCGATCGATCCGAATTCTTTTTCTATAGCTGCGACTACTTCAGGCCCTTTTGAGGTGTCGCCGTCACCGCCTAAAACTTCCCAGTAAACATCATGAAGTAATGCACCTGCATGATTCCAGGTAAATCTTCTTTTGAGTTCACCAACATTACTGTAATTTCCGTTTGCTGAAGCTCTGTCTGCAGTTTCAAGTTCAGTTTCGATCTTATTCATAAAAGTTACATAACCTTTATGATGAGTATTGTAATGCCAGTTCGCAGTATCAGCATCTATTACTTCTGCCAGCAATTCTGATGCTTCATCGTCTGTGTAAGGTCTTGGATTAAATTTCCATTCGTAAGCCATTTTAGTAATTTCTCCTTTTTGATTATGATTAATTAATTGAATTTCTGTTTCAGTTTTATTTTATTTCTGCGGAAAGTAAATGATCACTAATTAATATTACATCCGATTAAAAATTTTCTACTTATTTATAGCATTCATTCCCCAAGAAAACAAAAAATACAGGTCATTATTTTAATGCAAATAATTACAAAAAATTATGAACAGTAAAAAATATGAGAGCTGTTTTTTCAATTTAACTTAGACTCCAAATGAACTACCGCAACCACATGTCTTCACAGCTTGAGGATTATTAAACTCAAAGCCTCTTCCGGTCAGCCCGTCTGTAAAATCTATTTCAGTTCCTGATAAATATAAAACACTTTTCATATCTATAAATATTTTTATACCGTCTTTTTCGAGGACTGTATCACCTGTTCTCTCATCCGGATCAAATCCAAGTGAATAGGTCATACCTGAACATCCGCCGCCTTTTACACCTACTCTTAGTCCGTAATTCTCAGGTACTTTATTTTCTTCCATTATTTTTTTTACTTCCTTTATAGCTTTGTCAGTAATATTCACATCTTCACTGACTCCCGGAATGAATTCTTTTACTTCTGTCATAATATATTTATTTAAATATTTTAATTATTTTTTTATCTAAAATTATTTTGCAATCTGAAACTCTGGAGCTTCTTCTCTTAGCTTTAAAATATTTGAAGTCAGCTTTTCAATAAGGTAATCTATTTCTTCTTCAGTCGTAAATCTCCCAAAACTGATTCTTATGGAAGACCTTGCAAGATCATCTTCCCTGCCAATTGCACTTAATACATGTGATGGTGCCATTGATGAAGATGTACAGGCACTTCCGGTAGACAAGGCAATATCCTTTAGATCTCCGAGAAGACTTTCTATATTTATTTTACCAATGCTGAAATTAATATTGTTCGTCAGACGATTTGTCCTGTGTCCGTTCAGGTAAACATCATTTATATTTAAAAGTGCATCAATTATTCTATCTCTGAATACAATGTGTTTCGACATTTCATTATTCATATTTTTCATACTTATCTCACATGCTTTTCCCATTCCGACAATTCCGGGTACATTCAAAGTTCCGCCTCTAAGTCCTTTTTCCTGACTTCCTCCGTGCATTTGCTTGGTAAAATTTACACGTGGTTCTTTACTTCTTACATATAATGCCCCGACACCTTTTGGTCCGTAAAATTTATGCGCTGAAATACTCATCAGATCAATGTTCATTTTCTGTACATCCACAGGAATTTTACCGACTGCTTGTGTAGCATCTGTATGAAACAAAACTCCATTTTCTCTGCATATTTTTCCAATTTCTTCTACAGGCTGAATAGTTCCGATCTCATTATTTGCAGCCATGATACTGACTAAAATCGTTTTATCAGTTATCGCATTTTTTAATTCGTCAAGATCTATCAATCCATCTTTATCAACTTTCAGATATGTAACTTCAAAACCTCTTGTCTCCAGATACTCGCATGTTTCTAAAATGGCTTTATGCTCTGAAGTGCAGGTGATAATGTGATTTCCTTTTCCTTCATATATTTCCGCTACACCTTTAAGAGAAATATTATTTGCTTCAGTCGAACCTGCAGTAAAAATTATTTCACGCGGAGATGCATTGATAAGATCAGCAATATTTTTTCTTGCTTTTGAAACGGCTTCCTCGGCATTCCATCCGAACTTATGATTAGCACTTGATGCATTTCCAAAATGTTCACAAAAATAAGGGATCATTTCTTCGAGTACTTCAGGATCTACAGGAGTTGTAGCATTATAATCCATGTAAACAGGAAATTTCATCGGCAGTTAATTTTAAATTTTTCAGACAAAATCAGAAATAGTTTTATTTTTAAAAAGGTTTTCAATTTCTTTCTGAAGTTTCGTAATAGGAGATTTAATAGAACAGGAATCTTCAAGACAGCAGTCTTTGTCTTTACTTTCAGCAAGACAATCTGCAATTGCTATTTCTCCATCGAGCATACTCATAAGGTTATAAAGATAAATTTCATCCGTTCTTTTATTCATTGAATAACCTCCGTTACTCCCCTGATTTGACAAAAGGATCTCTTCATTTTTTAATTTTTGAAGTATTTTTGATAAAAGATCATAAGGGATTTTTTTCGAATCGGAAATTTCTCTTGCAGTAACTAACCTGTTATCTGATTCTGATATAAACTTTAATGCCATCAATGCATATTCAACTTTTTTGGAAATTCTGATCATTAAATTCTAATTTGGACTAATATAGTCCTATTTGAAAATAAAAAAAATGGAAAAATTATGTTAATCCTGTTTATTACATTTTATATATTAAAATTTAAGTTTTTGCAATTTAACTTGGTTTTAACTGAATTATATAGCGGTATT
>DAORRV010000096.1:0-11818 GCA_035443185.1 Ignavibacteria bacterium
ATATCTTAAGTTTACTTTTTTTGTAAAATATAAAAAATTCTAATTTTAAAACTTACAATATATTTCCTATTTTCTTGCAATAAAATTTATATTCACTTCCTTTAATCTGACAGGGACAAAATAATGTCTGTCTGAATAAAGAATGTATATATTCATTTCTTTTAGCTTTTCCGTCAGAGTTTCTACAAACTCTCGCGATGCACAGTAAAAGTAAGATGATTCAATCCTGTGTTTTTTCTGTTAAAGGAATTGTCCAGATATTTTTTTTCAGTATGAGCCAATACAATGTATGTTTCATTAAATGTAAATCTTATTCCGGAATCCCATTTTTGAAAAACTGTATAACTAAATTTTTCGGTTAGAAACCATACCCTGATATTAATTGGTCTTTTTATGATCCGAAACACATATTTCTATGTGATGTAACGGAACCTGTATTAGTCTATTATTAGACTATTTATACTTTTTTCAGGAAAATAAAATCTTCGGATATTTCCCTTTCAATGATTCACAATTTAAAAAACAGAAAATATTTTTATCGAAAGAAAAAATCTAATCACATTTTCTATCTTGTTTGAACAGGTGAATTTGTTAAAGTCTTTAAATTAAAAAAGCAGATAATATTTATCACTTAAAGCACGGGTAAATTATTGATTCCGGATTTTAAAAATTACCAGCTTCTTTTTTGAAACTCTTCAGCTTTTTCCAAAAGCCATTGCTGAGAAGTTAATTTCAATTCTGAGATGAGTTTTGTTATAACAAATTTTTCATCACCTGTACTTTCAATGATTTTCAATAATTTCGAATAATATTTAATGAATATACTGGACTTAGATTTATATATTTCAGGAAGAAGTTTATCAGTTTTAATAAAATGTTTATATGAATCAAGCAGATCAAATGCAGGAGTATACCATTTAAGTTCGTAATATATCATCAGTGTTAATTGTTTAACTGCAGTTTTATAAAAAACATTCTTGATAGATCCGCTTTTACCAAGAATTTCCAAAGCTTCTGTATAATTTTTCTTTGTGAATTCAAGAATAGATATATTGTATGCAAATACATATTGTCTTTTATTGGGTTCTATTTTATTGATAAATTCTTTAATAAATTTTTCAATCCAGTTTAATTCATTAGACACAATTCCGACCCATACTATTGTCATAAATCTCAATTCACTAACATACTTCCCTCCCTCTGCGGTGGTAAGAATATTCTTTTTTATAGAAAACTTTATTATTTCAATTACAGATGTTTTAAATTCACTTTGTCCTTCATTAAATTTTTTCTGAGCATAGTTTCGTAAATTTGCAATCAAATTAAACTTTTCGAAATAACTCAAATTATCATTGTCTTCAAATAATATTTTTTTAAGCTTAAAAAAATATTTATCATCTTCAGTCAGCAGCAGTAATGTCATAATGTAGTATAACTTTATTGCAGGTACTTTCATATAGTCTTTATTGTTTTTTAGATATTCCAGAATACTGTTAACAAAATCAGGATACCCTTCTGTATTAACAACAAAATTTTTTTGATTCAAAAAATACTGAAAAAATTTTAGTGAGCTTAAAAAGAAAAATATATTTAGGTTTTTCTGCTCAAGCAAAAGATCCTTATTCAGTTTATCTTTGTAGGTAATTGTTTTTGTATCTCTTGATTTAATATCATTCCTGAAATACTCCATTTTATACTTAACAAAATATGTATCTGCCTCTTTTACTTTTTGCTTATCAATTTTTCTATCAAGCTCTTGTATGTTTTTAATCAGCAGTTTATTTAATTCGCGGTTATTAAGTTCATCCAGCAGAATGGTTTCTTTGAGCAAATTGTTACGTTTCAAATTCACATGGACAAGAAATTCCTTTGCTAACTCCATCAAACGAAACACTGTCATTCTCATAAAACTGTCATCATATACCATCTTTCCGAATGACTTATTGTATAATGTTTTTTTATCCAGATACTTTTCATCGAAATCAGGATAAAGAATTTTGATCTGATTATACATTTTTATAACACTTTGATTTGTGTTGTAAAATGGTGAATTGATGAACAATCCAAATTCTTTAAGATCCTGTTTACTAAATGTTCTTAATGTATCAATTAAAGCCGTGTTATGCATTCTTAAATATATTATAAATTTATGGTTACGGTGAAATCATAAAATTGTCTAAAATTCTTTAAAAAACAACTAAATTAGAAATGTTGCCAATATAAACCCGAAAACAATTCAAAATAACTTTCTTTGAATTATCATTTAAGCATCACTATTTTTGTACGAGTAAATTTAAATTGACAATAATGAATAATTTGTCTTCGGCAAAAGAGATTCAAAATTAGAGATTATCCTGCAATAAGAATCTGTTCAGAAAGCTGTTTCTTATATTATTGAAATTGCAATTTCAGACCTAAAAATTGAAATATCTTATAAATCTGAATCGAGCAATGTTTGAAGCGATTAATCATTTTATGCTAAAATAAAATTTAAAAAAATTATAAAACTAAAAATTATATATATGAAAATGTTCAAAACCTTAATTATTCTTCTTACCCTAAGTAATGGCAGCTTAACTGCTCAGTGGCAGTCTGACGTGCGTCTGACAAATAATCCTGCTTATTCCAGTACATCTGAGAATAATTCAGGGTGCATTGCAGCAAGCGGAAATGTTGTACATGTTGTATGGTATGATTATCGTGAAGGGAACTATGAGATATATTACAAACGCTCTATAGACGGAGGTGTAAGTTTTCAAGCAGATACGCGACTGACGAATAACACTGCTTCTTCATTTTCTCCTTCCGTATCAGTATCCGGTCTGGTTGTCCATATCGTATGGAATGACAGACGTGATGGAAACTATGAGATATACTACAAACGCTCAACAGATGCCGGCATAAGCTGGGGAGCAGATACGCGTCTGACGAATAACTCTGCTCATTCACAATTTTCTTCTGTTGCAGTATCCGGCTCGGTTGTGCATGTTGTGTGGCGTGAGATGGATGATATTTACTACAAACTCTCAATAGACGGAGGCGTAAGCTTTGGAACAGATACACGGCTGACGAACAACTTAGCCGGTTCAAATGGACCTTCCGTATCAGTGTCCGGCTCGGCTGTGCATGTTGTATGGTATGACTCTCGTGATGGAAACTTTGAGATATATTACAAACGCTCGATAGATGGAGGTACAAGCTGGGGAGCTGATACGCGGCTGACCAATAACTCTTTTCTTTCAACCAAAGTTTCTGTTTCAGTATCCGGCTCGGTTTTGAATGTTACATGGGTGGACGAACGTGATTCGTACAAAGAGATATATTACAAACGCTCGACTGATGGAGGCACAAGCTGGGAAGCAGATACAAGATTAACAATTCACACTGGTACTTCATCTGCATCCGATCCTTCCGTATCAGTATCCGGTTCTGTTGTGCATGTTGTATGGCATGATGATCGTGACGGGAACACTGAAATATATTACAAGAGCTCATCAGATGGAGGAGTTAGCTTTGGAGCAGATACACGGTTGACGAATAACTCTGCAGGGTCATACTATTCTTTCGTATCAGTATCCGGCTCGGTTGTTCATGTCGTATGGCAGGAACAGCGTGATGGGAACGAGGAGATATATTATAAACGCAATCCGACCGGTTCACAAATTCCTCTGACCTTAAATTTCACTGCATTTATTGAAGCATTTTATAATCCTGTTACAAATAGTATGATTAGCGATACTGTCAGAGTATACTTAAAAAATGTATCTTTCCCATTTAATAATATTGATTCTTCAAAAGGATTATTAAGTTCTTCAGGTACGGGAAATTTTCTTTTTACAAATGCAATGAACGGTGTAAATTATTATTTAGCCGTAAAGCACAGAAACTCAATTGAAACCTGGAGCAGTGATCCTATAATTTTTGTTTCGGGAAACTCATCCTATACATTTATTGCTTTGCAATCTATGGCGTATGGGAATAATCAGATACAGATAGATTCATCTCCTTTGAGATTTGGAGTCTATAGCGGCGACGTAAATCAGGACGGAGCAATAGATCTTACTGATGCCGGTATGATTAATAATGATGTGTTCCTTTTTGCCAGTGGATATCTGAATACAGATCTTAACAGTGACGGCGTAGTGGATTTAGATGATGGAGTTTTTACTGATAATAATTCATACAATTTCGTAACCCGAATTACTCCTTGAGAATATATATCAATTTATATTTTTAAAATTTTTCTTTTGTATAATTAAATTTCTCGGTCAGAAACATACCCAGAAAATAATTGATCTGTTAAGATCCGAGGCATATTTTTCTATGTGATGAATTTCACCGTTCATAATTTTATATTTCTAAAATTCTGATAAATTCTTATACAATAATTTAAAATTCTTGATTTTTCATATTATTTATTACAGCTTAAATATTCATTCCATACATCTTCAATAATATTCTTTACAGATTTGACTCCGTTAATATTATTTAAACTTTTACCTGCATAAAAAGTCATAGCTTCTATGTCACCTGTAACTCCTGCTGCAGGTGCGCTGATACTATATCGCTCAATATCATCACCTTTCAGATTTTTACCGATTACATCAAATTCACCGGGTCTGTTACTTATAACCGGACAACCTGCAGACTCCCACATCCTGAAGGTTGAGTTTCGAATTATTCTCGATATAGAATTATCCCAGCCTTTATTCATGCAAACTGTTAATACTGTATCATCACTCTTAGAACTCACAAGTGACTCTTTATATACAGAATGCGCAATGCTTTCTTCTGAAGCTATAAAACGTGATCCCATTACTACACCGGATGCTCCTAAATCCAAATAATGCTTCATATCCTTTCCGGATGATATACCTCCGGAAGCAAGTACTGGTATATCATTTTCTGCAACTTCAAGAACTTCCTTTAAAGCTTTTTCAAGTGACTTTGAAGCCTGTAAATGCCCGCCTGCCTGTGTCCCCTGACATACTAAAAAATCCGCTCCAAGTGAAACTGCCTTCCGAGCTTTCTGTGTCAGTTACCTGAATTCCTATTTTTGCTTTATAGAATTTGATCAATTCTAACATTTCATCATTTGGCATTCCCCAGGAAAATTGAATTATTTTTAACCCTGATTCTAATGTCTGTAGGTGCCTGAACTATCGGATATTTTATGTTGAACATTTCTGTGAAATTATTCATATCTATAAAAAAATTAAGAATTATAAAAATTTCTAATGATTATTTACAACAAATTTTAGCAGTCGGTTATATTCATCAGTATCAAAAGTTCCTATGGAATTTCCAATCAGTTCCTCATCATTAAACTGCCAAAGTTCGAACCCACTGACGCGAACACTTTTTCCTGTGCCTTTTAGTCCGGTATTAGTACCGGTAAGTGTCCAGTGATATTCTGTATCTTCGTCAGTTGTTATAAGTTCATCCATTGAAATAACCATATCCGGGAAAGCCGTCATAAAACTTTCTGCAACCTTTGTGACGGCATTTCTTCCGGCTGCAGGTTCATTATTGTTTACTTTCAATGAACCGTCTACTGCAAAAAATTCAGCAACACTTTCCAGTTTCTGACTGCACCATGCCTCTGTGTATTTCTTTCCGAATTCCTGTAATTTATTTTTTTTATAACTGTAATTTATTATTCAATATTTTTTGATTAGTGAAATTAAATAAACTCTTTCATTTCCAAAATCTCGTGCTCTCTTAACTCTGAGTATTTCCAATTATATTAAATCCGTCTCAAACATTTCTATTCCGGAAAGCATCTAATTTAATTAAGATCAATGCCAGGGACCTTTTTTGGTGACAGGGAAAAATTTTTCTCCATCAAAACGGAAGAGTCCTTTCCAGCCGCCAAACCAGAACCTTCCTACTTTATCTTCATAAATAGACTGTACCCCATTTGAACTGAGACCGTCCTCAGTGTAAAAATTTGCGAATGTATTTCCATCAAATCGGTACACACCAAAGTTTTCAGCTGCGAACCATATATTACCCTTTTTGTCTTCATATAAGCCATATACTTCTTCACCGCTGACTGCACCGCTTTTTGTAAAATTATTAAATGACTTTCCGTCAAAACGACTTACTCCTCCAAACATAGTACCGATCCAAATATTACCATCTTTATCTTCCAGAATATCTGCAACATTATTATCGCAAAGTCCCTCCTGCATAGTAAATTGTGTAAACAATTCTCCATCGTATTTATAAATACCTGCACCATCAGTACCAAACCAAAAGTTTCCTTTTTTATCTTCCATAATACTCGAAATCCGATTGGGAGATAAGATGAAATTTTCGTTTTCAATTTTAGATTCCGGAAGAGTGAAAGATGTAAACTTTTCACCATCAAATTTCATTACCCCTTCCATGGTACCGATCCAGAATATTCCATTTTTATCTAATGTTATACTCCAGATTTCTTTGTTTATCTGACTGTCATTCTCACTGAAATTTACAAATGATTTTCCGTCGTATCTGACCAGTCCGGTATACGTTCCAAACCAGACATTACCTTCCTTATCTTCTATAATTCCTGTTATCCGACCGCCACCAATAACCTGGTTCTCAGATAAATATTCCAGTGTATCTCTATTGTAACGGATGACACCATAGTGATTAGTGCCTAGCCAAAGATTACCTCTGCTATCCTGATAGATCTTCCTTACATAATGGCTTAATTGTCCTTCAAAAAACAAAGGGGAGTAAATATCATTTGGAATAGAATTTGAATCAGAAGTTCTGTCTTTTAGTATAACTGTTTCGGTGTAATCTTTACAAGAGCAGATAATTATAGAAAATAAAATCAAGAGCAATGTTGATCTGAACTTTTTGTACCTTTTTATGACAATCAATATATTCTTATTTTAATATTCAAATCTGTTTTGATTTTCATTTCAGTTTCAGACTGACTCTAAAATATTATTAACTTTTTAAAATTTCTGCTTCATTTTTAAAATCAGACTCTAAGTGATCCGCTAAATCCCCTGCCCCCATAATAAGATTCCGCGCCGTTGTGTTAAACGAAGACAGTATCGAAACGAAAGTCACCAAATATAGCACCGCCGAGTTTTCTGATCTCGGATGGTTTCTTCGGCCAGCTTGACGTTTAATTGTCATTTTTAAACTGCTCCATATCTTAAGTTTACTTTTTTTGTAAAATATAAAAAATTCTAATTTTAAAACTTATAATATACTTCCTATTTTCTTGCAATAAAATTTATATTCTCTTCCTTTAATCTGACAGAAAGTATTTTAAGCCCATGTATATGTTCTCAAAAATTTACTAATACTTCTGAACAGTTTAATATTTCATTGAGGGAAAACTTTCGAGCTGTTAACTAGCATGGATCAACAGCACGAACGTTAAGTAGCTTTGTTGCTGGAAAACAAAAAGTTTTATGTACGTCCAAGTTTAAACAGAGAGCGGGAAGTTATCTCAAGAGGGAGCAAGAAAATTAAACGGTATCGGCGGAGGTCAAACTATACAGAAATGGATAAAAAAATTTGGAAAATTACATTTAACTGTTGTGAAAGGGTTCGCATATCAATATTATATCCACATAATCTTTAAGTTTAACATAAAGCCATTGCGTTGCAGTAGTTTCTTCAATTGTTAAAATCTTTTTTCCGGGAAACAGCTTCAGACAATCTTTCAAAATCTTTAAGACAGGAGGATGTTCAACTACTTTGTACTTAGTACCGTTGTCACGGATTGATGCCAGTGCAAAATTATCCTTTGGCCAGTCTAAAGCAATGTTGTGTTTATAAATTTCATTTTTTGAAATTTTTTCGTAAGGGGTCCTTTCAGTTAAGAAGTTCATTTTCTACAAAAAATCGTATTACTACGAAAATAATTCGTACTAACTCAAATTGAAAGAGAGCCCATTGTTAATTTACCGACGGCGGAATTTGTTTTAGGATAGTCTCTCCTGATTAGAAAGATGGTTTTAAATTATAAATTATTTCCTTTTATAAATCATTTTACCGTCTTTAATTGTCTCTTCAACTTTAATATCTTTGATCATCATCAGTTCAACTTTCAGCGGATTCTTGTCCAGTATCACCAGATCAGCACGTTTTCCCTCTTTCAGACTTCCTTTTGAATCACCTTCTTCATATTGATTTGCAACGTTAATAGTCATTGCCTGTAAACCTTCAAACGGAGATACGCGCTGATCAGCTCCGACTAATGCACCGGCTCTGGAAATACGGTTCACGGCAGACCAGAGCATCATCATCTGATCTAATGGAGCTACTACAAAATCCGTATGATTTGTCGGTTTCATGCCCATGTTAATAGCATCATGCATCGGACTTATATATTGAGCTTCTTCCATTCCGCGGTTATTTAAATGAGCTTCATAGAAATAATATGTATGCAATGTGTAAAAAGACGGACGAACATTATACTTTACAAACTTCGGCATCTGATCTTTTCGCATAAACTGAGAATGGATAGTTGTCACATTCCAGGGTCTGCTGTAATCACCTGATCTTGCATTTTCATAAGCTGTCAGGAAAGCATCGATCGAAGCATCTCCGTTACAATGAAGTAACAGTGGAACATTCAATTCATAAACTTTTTTTACCATTTCATTCACCATTTCCTGTGGAAATGTAAGTTCGCCGTACCAGCTTTCCTCTCCGCCCGGTCCGCCTGTTAAATATGGCTTTGAAAAGAATGCTGTTTTCCCCTGAGGAGAACCATCTATAGTAATTTTCACTCCGCCAACTTTGAAACCATTATTGTATTTACCCCATCCTGATTTTGGAAACTTAACAAGTATTTTATCAACATCAGTTATGAATGGAAAAGCAACAACATCTATAATATTTACTCCTGCATCAGATGCTCTCTTAATAGTTTCCATTTGCGGAAGATGGGTTGCACCTTCCTGCGCAGTTGTAATTCCTGATTCGGCATAAAGCATCTGACCTGCTTTTGTCCAGTTAATTTCCTGTTCTTTTGTCAATGGTTCGGATTTTTCAAAAATAGGAAGGAAGGCAGTTTCCATAATCAGACCGTACGGTTCATCTGTTCCGGGTTTACGAACGATCACACCACCGGGAGGAGTTTCAGTTTCTGCACTGATCCCGTAAAATTTCATAGCAAGACTGTTAAGAACACATCCATGCATTGAAACATGGTCAACTCTTACAGGATTATCAGGAAATGCTTTGTCAAGATCATCACGGTTCAGTAATTTTCCATCAGGCATAACATTCTCATCATATCCGTAACCCATGATCATTTCACCTTTTGGAATTTTCCGTTCATCTGCAAATTTCTGCAAAGCGTCAACAATACTTTCCACATCTTTACCGGGTCCGGAAGGAGGCGCATATAATATACACTGATTAGCAACAAACAATGAATTTATATAATGACTATGTGCATCCATAAATGCCGGAAGCAAAGTTTTTCCTTTCAGATCATTCATTTGAGTGCTGTCGCCTTTAAGTTTTTCAGCATCGGCTTTCTTTCCGACAAAAACAATCTTGCCGTTCTTCACTGCAACTGCTTCAGCATATGCTGGGTTGTCGCCTTCCATTGTTATAATGTCACCGCCGAAATAGATCGCATCTGCTGCATCTTTAGTTGCAGTATTATTTGATTGATTGCAGCTTGCAAAAATTATTGTAATAATACTGAAGAGTAAAAGCTTTTTTAGTTTCATGTTTTTTTAATTAAAATAAAATATAGATGTGGTGCTCACGTTTTAATTCTCAAAACTTTACCTCCGGCAATCTTTTCACTGTGACAACTGACTGCAAAAGTTTTTCAAATAGGTTTCCTTTGTTAAAGAAGATGATCAATTTAATTTTTAACATCTGCAAATTCAACATGATTAAACTAAAGCCGTCACGAAAAACTACATGACGGCTTAATATTCAAATCTAAAATCTAACATCTGAAATCTAAAAATTCCAAATCCGAAATCCCAAATCAATTACCCCTTCGAGCTCATTACACTTTCCATCACTCTGTCCAGGTTAAAACTTCCCGGTTTCTGACGCGGCGGGAATTCCTTAAAGCTCTGAAGCCACTTTCCGACAAAAGCGCCGGCAGGAGCGATCATAAACATATGTTCAATAAACCAGCGCTGATAACCCATTGCATCCTCTTGTTCAGCACGCTCAAATGGATCCATAAGAAGGTTTGTAATTTTAGGAGCACGGAGTTCTGTAAACGGTTGAATCCATACTTTCAATCCCTCAGCAGGTTGTTCCAGAAATGTTACTTTCCAGTTGCCGTATCTTAATGCAGCTACACTGCCGTCATCAGTCCAGTAGATAAACTCTTTGCGTGGCCAGGCTTCCTCTCCTCTTAATGCCGGACCGAGATCATATCCGTCGAGATGGACTTTATACTTTGTTCCATTAACTTCACAACCTTTTAGTAAATCTTCTTTCGCAGTTGTGTTTCCTGCGGCTGAAACTAAACTGAGAAGCATATCTTCGTGAGCGCAGATATCATTTACAACTGCACCTGGTTTTATTGTGCCGGGCCACTTAATAAGTGCAGGCACACGATAGCCGCCTTCCCATTGTGTATTTTTTTCACCTTTGAACATTGTAGTTCCGCCGTCAGGCCAGGTACAGGTTTCAGCGCCGTTATCAGTTGAATACATTACAATTGTATTATCATCAACGCCCAATTCCTTTAATTTATCCAGAATCTCGCCGACCTGTCTGTCATGTTCCACCATTCCATCAGCATATATTCCCAGCCCTGTTTTTCCTACAACTCCTTCTTTCAGGTGAGTGAAGATATGCATCTTGGTAGAGTTCCACCAGATAAAGAATGGTTTGTCTTCTTTAACAGTTTTCTCCATAAAAGCAATCGCTTTTTCATTTACCTCTTCATCAATTGTTTCCATTCTTTTTTTTGTAAGAGGACCGGTATCTTCAATTCGTCCGTCGGCATAACTATGAATCACACCGCGGGGACCGAATTGTTTTTTGAATGCGGGATCTTTGGGATAATCAGTATGCTCAGGTTCTTCTTCCGCATTAAGGTGATAAAGATTACCAAAAAATTCATCAAAGCCATGATTACTCGGGAGCGTTTCGTCACTGTCACCAAGATGATTCTTACCAAACTGACCGGTTGCGTAGCCCTGAGCTTTTAATAATGTAGCAATTGTAGGGTCTTCTTTCTTCATGCCTTCCGGAGCTCCGGGAAGTCCTACTTTAGTAAGACCTGTTCTTATTGGTGATTGACCTGTAATAAAAGCCGCTCTTCCTGCAGTGCAGCTTTGCTGACCATACCAGTCTGTAAATACAGCGCCTTCTTTTCCGATGCTGTCAATGTTAGGAGTTCTGTACCCCATCATTCCATTGTTGTAAACGCTGATATTAAATTGTCCGATGTCATCTCCCCAGATAATAAGGATATTAGGTTTTTTGTTGCTGTCACTACTCTTTGTTTTAGTCATTTTGATTTTTGATAATTTTTTTATGAAATAGAATTATTTAATTAAATTTTAGAACACTTTTGACAATAAACCAAAAGCTCCGCCACCTAAACTTTTTGCAGCGCCAAGAACTGCCGGAACGAATTTTGCAGCTTCTACCGGGCTTATTCCAAGTTTATTCAGAACTTTAAGTATATCCGCAGTAGAACTGACAGAACCCGGAACTACGCCAAGTTTTTCTGCCTGATTAATCAAATCGCTTCCGCCGGGAAGATCCTTTGTCAATTTTGAAAAATCATCCGGTGAAAGTTTTTCTTTTGACAACATCATCATTGCCCCAAGACCAGCTTCTGTCTGTGAATTTGTAATTCCCAGTG
>DAORRV010000097.1:0-11210 GCA_035443185.1 Ignavibacteria bacterium
ACCTGAATTTTGTGATGGGAAAATAACATTTGAATTTCCTGTCTCACTTAAAAAACTTTGATCCGGATTATAATCAGGTTTACTTTTTTGTGTAAAAAATGAATATGAATAATTATTCAATTTTCCTGAAGAAGTTTTAAGCCGGTTTATTTTGACTTCTACTTTTTCATTAAAAGCAAACGGTTCATCCGGTATAAAAAGAAATTTTTTACTGTCCTTTGTTAAAATTATATTACCGCTGTGTAACCCACTGGCAGATCCTTTCACAGATATATTTTTTATCAGATCACTGCTTAGAATGATCTCATCAAATCCGATTACTATATTGTTATTAATGCTGACAAGCTGTGCATTGGGAAGAGGATCATTGTAAATAATTTCAGTTTTTGCAAAACTGAAAGATAGTAAAGAGATCGTAATAATTAAAATGTATTTCATAAATATAGATTTAGGTTTTGTAATATATGATGTAAGTTCCATAGCTTTTTAGTTGTGTAAATATTTTTTAATTAAAATGCATTTACCGGAAATAAAAATCAAAGATTGGATCCGAAGAGATAATAATCTAAAATCAGAACTTTACATTAAGATTAAAATAAGTCGAAACATAAGCATAGGTTATATTAAAATAAATCTACAAAAATTTATTTAAAAATATAATTAACAAAACCATTTTTGTTTAAGAGTCCAATGCTCTCCGGAATCTTCAGGTAAAGATAAATATTACTTTTAATCCTAATAATTTCCGATCTTACAAAATCCATTTTCAGATACTACAGATAAGTTTCGTGTGGATTCCCGCTAAAAACATTTGAGAAGAGTAGTTAAAAATTAAAAATTACAAATAAGAAGAGAACTATTCATTATATTCTATAAGTGAATTCCACCTTAAAAAAGTGGGGGCCAAGGGGGTTGTAGCAGAAAAAAGAGAGAACATAAGAAAGTAATCAGAGAATGTATCCGCAGAGTCACGTGCTCTTCGGACTCTGCGGGATGAAGAAATTAATCCTCAATTTATAAAATCCCACACTATCGTAAACCTCGAAATTGCATTGAAGAGACCGCCTCTGTCATCCAGCGGGAAAAGGTATGCATTGTAAACTAATGTATTTAAAATATTTGCAACTGTAATATTTATATTTGCCCTTCCAATTCTTGCACCTACAAAAAAATCAACCGTGTACTGATTCTGCTGAGGGAATGTGTTATTTGTTACGCCGTATGAATAAACCGACTGATACTGATCTGTAATATACCTGATGTTATAATATTTGAAATTGAATCCTGTCCGTAATTTAAGTTTTCCTCTGAATAAAATATCCTTGAATGCCAGATCTGATTTGATATAATTTTCCGGGACGAGAAGATCATTTGAATTATTATAATTGACCATTACATCAAAATATTCTGAAATTAAATTTATACCTGCATTAATATTTTGTATAGAATTATTTGCATATTGATTTTTACCTGAGCTGTATTCAAAATATAATTCACTTTGCTTATACCCAAAAGAAAGACCTGCATTGTAAAAATTATTAACTGTATATGAAACGGGAGGTTCTTCAAAAGATAATAATTTTGGTTTAGCTGCATTGAACAGTTCATATTCAGTTCGTCTATATCCTCCGTTAAAATTAAGAAGGAAATTATTTTTATCAAAAGCTTTTATTGAACCTTCCGCACCGTAGTTTAGAAATCCATATTCTGAAAAATTGTCATTACGTATTAACGTTGTTGCTGAAAATATTTTATAGTTCAGATAATATTTAGCTTTCAATGAAAAGTATAGATACTGAGAATTATTTCTAAAATAATTATCAATTACACTGTTGAAATTTCCATTAAATAAATTTCCATAAACGTTCCCGCCAAAAGTCAGATCAGAATTAAAATGTCTGCCGGAATTCAAAGTAATATTTTGTAAAAGCTCGGTACCATATAATATAGAATGCTGATACCCGGAATCCAGATTGTAGTTATTGACAAAACTTGTATCGCGTTCATTATACAATGTTCTCAAAGAATTCACACTATACAATTTAATTTTTGTAAGCCAGTCCTGATTCTTAAATAACTTTGCCGTAAGCTGTGCACTGTAAAAATAATTCTCAAGATTTTCTGTCTGATTCGGATCTACGACCATTGCCTCCATCGGATTCTGAAGTGAATCTTTAACTGGTGAATAGTTCAGACCTTCATTTAGTCCGCGGTCAAAGTTGCTCATGTTAAAATCTAATCTGAGATTTACCTTTGGTGAGAGAAATAAATTCACTCTCGCTCTTCCACGCCATACATCGAACGCAGAATTTGCATACAATCCGTCGAGTGAATGTTTTGTAAGACCGATCATTACATTTCCTTTTCGTGAGACAGGCAGTGTCAGAAATACATCAGCATATAACGAACCATCTCTGTCCTGTGAATATCTGAACTGCGAAAAAGGCTGAGGATTAAAAATATCTTTGGTAATTACATTTACACTTTTGGATGAACTGTTTATCCCGTAAAAAAAGGACGAGACTGCTGAAATTTCTTCTACCTTATCAATTTCACTTATCGAAAAATTCTGAATATCAAACCCCTGATAATAATTGTCATTTACCTGAATGCCGTCACGGAATACTCCTGTTTGATAATAACTGTTTCCGTTATAATTTAAATTATTCCTGCCGCCGAGTCCGAAATTATTTATAAAAGATCCGGGTCGTTGATCCATGATCTCTGACAGCGTTCTTTTATCGCTCCATATATAAAGTGAATCGTAACTGAAAATATCAGACTGAAGTGATAGTTCTGTGGGATTTAGAATCCTGTTATGGTCATAAGGAATTTTTTTTACTGAGTCAGATATGATTGTCTGTGAGTGTACATTAACAAATGAAATAAAAAATAATAGTGTGATTAAATATTTCATTTATACATTTTATTCTTTCGGTTTCAGATTTTCAGGATCCTTACTATGCTTTACCATTTTTGCATCTATAAGAAAAATTACATCTTCAGCAATATTGGTCGCATGATCAGAAAGCCGTTCAATATTTGTAACTAATGAAAGTATGTGACAGCAGGGGACAATGATATTATTGTTTATCTTCATCTCTTCAGTAAGCAGATTGAAAATTAATCTGTCAAGATTGTCAATTTCTTCGTCAAAATTTATTACACTCTTTGCAAGCTCTGCATCTCCATTGACAAAACAGTCAATGCTCATTTTCACTATCTTCCTGACTTTCTCTGCCATTTCATTTACTCTCATTTTTCTTAGCAGTTCTGCGTGACCTTTAAGTACTTTTACTCTCTCGGCAACATTTACAGAAATATCTCCCATTCTTTCCAGGTCACTGTTTATCATTAATGACGACATTATAAGTCTCAGATCAAAAGCAACAGGTTGTGTAAGTGCAAATATTCTCTGGCAATGCTTGTCGATCTTCAGATCAAATTTATCCACTTCGTCATCTCTGTCGATCACTGTCTGAGCAAGCTCGAGATCACCGTTAAACAAAGCTTTAAAAGAAAAGTCAATCTGCTCTTCTACAAGACTTCCCATTTTTATTATTTTTTCTTTCAGCCTGTCAAGCTCTTCTTCAAGGTAGTGAAGCATATTTTATTTATTAATTTTTATTTAAGTTATGAATTCATTTATTAAAATCAAAATACTTTATCTCGGATTTACAGATTATCCGAATCTTCCGGAAATATAATTTTGAGTTTGTTCTTTCTCAGGTTTTGTAAACATGCTGCTGGTCTTGGTGTATTCGACTATCTCACCTGTAAAAAAGAATGCACATTTATCACTGACCCTTGCCGCCTGCTGCATGTTGTGAGTTACAATTACAATGGTCAGATTTTTTTTGAGATCGAACATAAGCTCTTCGATCTTTGCAGTTGAGATCGGATCGAGTGCACTTGCCGGTTCATCCATGAGAAGCACTTCAGGATTTACTGCTAACGCTCTTGCAATACAAACTCTCTGCTGTTGACCTCCCGATAATCCGATTGCAGAATCTTTTAGTCTGTCTTTAACTTCATCCCAGATAGCCGCACGGACACAATTACTTTCGACAATGTCATCCAGCTCTTTTTTATTTGTCACACCGTTTATTCTCGGACCGTAAGCAATATTTTCATACACGGATTTTGGAAATGGATTTGACTTCTGAAATATCATACCGACTCTTCTTCTTAGTGAGACAACATCAACACGTTTATCATAAATATCAATGCCGTCAATTTTTACAAGACCTTCTAATTTTACATTATCAATTGTATCATTGAGTCTGTTCAGTGTCCTGAGAAAAGTAGATTTACCGCAGCCCGAAGGTCCGATGAGAGCTGTGATCTGATTATCTCCTATCTCTATCGAAACGTCTTTTAATGCACGGTTTGTACCGTAGTAAAGATTGAGCTTTTCCGTTACAATCTTTGCACCATCAATTTCCATATATGTCTGTTTTATTTATCATAATATTTTACCGTCGCGCATTTTAATTATCCTGTCACATTTGGAAGCAAAGTCTTCATTGTGTGTGACAATTACAAATGTCTGTTTAAATTTTTCTCTCAGATCAAAAATTAAATTCATAATTGAATCAGCATTTTCGGTATCCAAATTTCCTGTCGGCTCATCTGCCAGTATCAGTCCGGGAGAATTTACAAGTGCCCTCGCAATCGCAACTCTCTGAGCCTCTCCACCTGAAAGTTCCGACGGTTTATGATCTGCTCTCTCACCAAGTCCGACTTCTTTAAGTATCTCAAAAGATTTCCCTGCATCATCCTTACCATTTATCATAGTTGCTATCATTACATTTTCTAATGCAGTAAACTCAGGCAGCAGATGATGGAACTGAAATATGAATCCGATTTTACTGCTTCTGAATTCTGCCAACTGCTTTTCTTTTTTGGTGAAAATATTCTCACCTTCAAACAAAACTTTTCCCGAATCCGGCTGATCAAGTGTTCCAAGAATATGCAGCAGAGTACTTTTACCTGCACCTGATTTACCTGTGATAGCGCATATCTCTTCCTTATAAATATTTAAATTAATCCCTTTCAGTACATCAAGCTTTTTTGTACCTGCAAGTGGATATGATTTATTTAAATCTTCAATACTTATTAATACTTTTGGATCTTCTGTTGTCATAAATTAATTAACTATTTCTGATTTAAATCTGATTTAAATCTGATTTGCAACTGATCATTCCCATCTGATCGAGTTTACAGGATTTAATCTTGCTGCCCTTTTAGACGGATAAATAGATGCAAGATAACACAGCAGTAGTGCGGCTATCGGGATATACACAAGGTCCATAAATCTTAATTCCACAGGAAGTGCTTCCATTTTATATACTGATGTATCGAGTTTGTAAAATTCAAAATATATCTGAGCTATTACGATTCCCAGTCCGAGAATCATTCCTGTTACTGTTCCAATGATGCCGACTGATAAGCCTTCAGTGATAAAAATATTTGTGATCATCTTATTTGTTGCACCCATGGATTTCAAAACTCCGATGTCACGCTTTTTTTCAATGACTGTCATTGTCAGTGAACCGAGAATATTAAATGATGCAACAGCAATTATAATACTAAGTATTGTAAACGCTACCCATCTTTCTACTTTAAGTATTGAATAAAAATCTTTATGCAGGTCGTACCATGTCAGTACATTAAAATTATTACCGAGAGCATTCTGAATTTTAATCTTTTCCGGTTCTGAATCATTTATATTACTTAGTCTCATTTCTACACCGTTCACTCTGTTACCAAGGTCAAAAATCTCCTGAGAATTTTCTAAAGAAATATAAGCATAACTGCCGTCATAATCTTTATTATCAGAATCATAAACTCCTGTGATGATAAGCTTCTTAGTCTTTGGCTCAACAAACTGTGTAAGCGCATTTTCCAATCCTACCGGACTCAGCAAAGTCAAAGTATCACCCGGACGTGCACGCATTTTCCCCAAAAGAGAAAATCCCATGACTATTCCTCCGGCTTCACCTTTGTTCGTCAGATCAAATTCACCAAGTTTGATCATGTCTTTAATTCCTGATACTTCAGCAATTTCATTTTCCTTTACACCTTTTATAAACACAACTTCATTCATCTCTTCATTTGCAAGCATTCCTTTATTGACTGTATATGGAGTTGCAGATTTGATGCCAAGTTCCTGAATTTTTTTCTGCACTTCGGAATAATCAGTCAGCTTAGAACTGTCAGCAGATTCAACTCTTATGTGCGGATCAAAACTTACGAGAATATTAGTAACTTTACTATTGAAACCATTGAATACGGACAAAACAATTATAAGCGCAGCTACGCCGATGCAAACACCAATAATGGAAACAAGTGAAATGATCGTTATAAAATTGAATTTTTTTTTGGAAAATAAATATCTCCGCGCTATGAAATACTCGGGCTTCAATTAAATTTATACAGTTTTATAATTATTATAATTAGTCTATTCATCAAATACAATTACAGACTCCTGATATTGTCTCACCTTATTCTTGTCGATTTTATCATTAAGTAATTCTTTCAACTCTTTTTGTTTTTGGGCAATATTCTTGTCGCTCAGAAGTTTCCTGATCTCATATTTTACATGCAGTACTCTGTTAATGATCCTGTGTCTGGAAATTCCTGCCGGCAGATGAAATTTACTGTCAGCAATTTTCAAAATGTGATCTTTCTTAAAATCGGGAAACACTATGAGTACTCCATTTCTTCGGGTGTACTTTTTAATGTCAGAAAATTTTATATCACCTTCAGATCTGTCAAAGTCATAATTCTTAAAATAGAAAGTTGTCAGATTATGAAGCTGTACCATCATTTCTCCCAGGTCCTTCGAAAGTTCAATTATAATATTCTCATCTTTTTCAATATCACAAACGAGAGTATAATGAAAATCATTTTTAATTTTCTTTATACCTTTTGAATAAGATGTTCTCTCAAATTTAAATCCATTCTTTTCACAAAAATTTATGATCTCATTTATATTTAAATCATAGACAAGATGATTCCATTTGTCAAGCTGAAGATCCGGACTTTTATAATCAAGTACCTGCGCGAGTATCAACTTACAACCTATCTCTTTTAATGATCCGTATCTGTTAGCTCCGTCGAGAAGAATTATATCATCATTATATCTGCCTGTGATCACAGGATTGATAAGATATTTGGATCGGGAAATTCGATTGAAAATATTTCTTAAACGGATACTTTCTGTGGCTTCGTGAAGTTTGATCCGGGACATTTTTAATATCTCCAGATCAAAATAATTGTCAGTGTAATTTATCAATATTCTGTTTTATTTATTTTTACTGACAAAGGAATTTTAATGAAATTAATTTTTCTTAACAAATTCTATCAGCCCTCTCTTGTCAAGTTTTGCTTCGATTGTATCACCCGGTAAAAAATCAGCTCCAAGTATTTTTTCTGATAAGACATTTGTAACATACTTCTGAATCGTTCTCTTCAGTGGTCTAGCTCCGAATGAAATATCGAATCCTAATTTACCAAGCCAGTCCTTTACCTCTTCATCGATTACCAGTTTCATATTATTTCTTTCCATTTTATTGATCAGATATTGTATCTGAATATCAACAATAGCTCTGATCTCATTTGTTGTCAAAGGCTTGAATACAATTATCTCATCGACCCTGTTCAGAAATTCAGGTCTTATAGTTGATTTCAAAAGATCCATTAAACTCACACGTAATTCATTTATCACTTCATCTCTGTTTTCATCAGTCATATCCTGCATCTTCTCCTGAATCAGATGCGAGCCGAGATTGGATGTCATGATGATTATCGTATTTTTAAAATTAACTGTCCTTCCCTGTGAATCTGTAAGCCTTCCTTCATCAAGCACTTGCAACAAAATATTGAATACATCAGGATGGGCTTTCTCAATTTCATCAAGAAGAACAACTGCATAAGGTCTTCTTCTCACTGCTTCAGTAAGTTGTCCGCCTTCTTCATATCCGACATATCCGGGCGGCGCACCGATGAGTCTAGACACAGAAAATTTTTCCATGTATTCGCTCATGTCAATTCTTACAATTGCTTTCTCATCATCAAAAAGAAATTCCGCCAAAGCTCTTGCAAGTTCAGTCTTTCCGACACCTGTAGTTCCCAGAAAAATAAACGAACCTATCGGACGATCTTCATCCTGAAGTCCGGCACGCGATCTTCTGATAGCATTTGAAACTGCAACCACAGCATCAGTCTGACCGATGACTCTTTGCTGAAGATTCTCTTCCATGTGAACAAGTTTCGCACGTTCACTCTCGAGCATCTTTGTAACAGGAATGCCTGTCCATTTTGAAATGATCTCTGCAATATCTTCAGCGTTGACTTCTTCCTTCAGCATTTTATTATCTTTCTGAACTATAGCAAGTTCTTCAGATTTTGTATCAATTGTCTTTTGTAATTCAAGAAGTTTTCCGTATCGAATCTCGGCTACCTTTGCAAGATTCCCTTCACGTTCATATTTATCAGATTCAGTTTTTAAATTTTCGATCTCTTCTTTTGATGCACGCACAGATTTTATGAGATCCTTTTCAAGATTCCAGTGGGATACCAGTGAATTTCGTTTTTCAGATAATTCTGCAAGTTCTTTATCTATCTCTTCAAGCCGCAATTTTGTGGGATTTGGAGTATCTGTATTCTTTGCCATTTTTAAGCTGTTTCCGGAAAATTTAATAATGGCAAAATTAACAAATTTAGCAGGGAGTTTCTATATACTTTGTATTAAATTTATATAAAACAATATGTCATTTGTAAATTGAAATTAGTGTCTCTTCATTGTCTGAACCGCAGATTACGCTTTTTAAATTAATTACACTGATTTATACATTCCATTTTAAAAATAAAATCTTTCTGTTTGAAATTAGTAATTAGTAATTAGTAATTAGTAATTTGAAATTGATCTCATGTGTTGGTGCCAAAAAAATTGCAGTGGATTAAAATTCATAATAAGTTTTTAAATTCACAAACTTTTTGAAAACTAAGATCTGCTGGAATTTACCTGCATAACCAATCTATTGATTTTTTATTCCGATATTTGCATTTTAGAGAAAGAAATTATTATCACCACTAAAAAGTTATGGAAGAGCCCCCAAATATTTCAAAATTTTAAATCAAAAAAATGCATCACTTTTTTATCATATTTATCTTTTTGCTATCTGTTAATTTTGCAAAAGGAGATATCCTTTATACAGAACCGGTTCGTAATGCAAAACTCGTCAGCATTAATAATAATATCATAATCGGTTTTGATGAGATCATTCAAAGCAGTGATCTTTTAAAAACTATCATTGTAAAAGGATCGGTCAGCGGTATTCATAGCGGTAAAGTCATTTTAACAAAAGACAAAAGAAAATTTCTGTTTATTCCAAGTGAACCATTTGCATTTAATGAAGAGGTAGAAGTAAAAATAAACAGGCTAAAAACTTCATCCGGTTTTGTAAATAACTTCTCATATAAATTTTATACACAAAAAAGTAAACCAGTGGACGTTCCCAATCAAAGCATTTTAAATGAGACCGGTAATTCAGATTTAATTTATAATTCACAAATGCAAGGTTCACCGGATCTGCCTAATATTTCGGTAAGGATTTTAGATAATCCATCTGCGGGAAAATTATTTCTTGGAAATTTTCCATTTTCTCAAATTCCAAATACACCGTATCTCCTTCAGTCTGATAATAATGGAAATATTTCTTATTTCAGAGAAGTGTATGTCTGGGCATTAGATTATAAAAGACAGCCAAACGGAATGCAGACTTTTTTCGAAGGTCTTGGTTATCATGCTGAGGATAACGATCATAATTATATCAGGTCATATTTTTGCGGTAACGGATATTCTACTGATCATCATGAACTTCAAATCACAAATGACGGACATGCTTTTTTAATGAGCTATGATCCGCAGCATGTGGATATGAGTACGATAGTACCGGGCGGAAATCCAGATGCCATTGTGACAGGACTTGTCATTCAGGAAATTGATGAATCCAACAATGTTGTGTTTCAATGGAGAAGCTGGGATCATATGTTAATTACAGATGCTATCGGAATTAATCTTACAGATTCGCTTATAGATTACGTTCATGGCAATGCAATCGATATTGATGACGACGGACATTTGCTTATCTCCTCAAGACATATTAGTGAGATCACAAAGATCAACAGAAATACAGGTGATATAATATGGAGGATGGGCGGTAAGAATAATGAGTTTACATTTATAAATGATCCCATCAAATTCAGCTATCAGCATGATATCAGAAGATTAGATAATGGTAATGTTACTTTGTTTGATAATGGTAATTATCACTCACCTCCTTTTTCGAGAGCTGTGGAATATGATTTAGATGAAGTAAATAAAACTGCGACCCTCGTCTGGCAATACAGAAATACACCTGATAATTTTGGTTTTGCAATGGGATCAGTGCAGAGATTGAAAAATGGAAATACACTTATTGGCTGGGGTAGTTCTCATCCGAATATTAGTGAAGTTACTCCCGAAGGAAATATCGCTCTCGAAATGACATTGCCTGCCGGTATTTTCACATACAGAGTTTTCAGAGATGAAGTAAAATTTACATTAAATCTGAAAATGGCAGTAGAGGGATTTTATAATATCGATGAGGATAAATTAAAAATAAATGATACAGTTATGATTTATCTCAGAGATATAAATTCGCCCTACAGTATTGTCGATTCGTCCGAGTCTGTGATAGACTCAGTAAATCTAACAGGAAGTTTTAATTTTTATAATGTAAATGCCGGCACTTATTATCTGAAAATCAAACATAGAAATTCTATTGAAACATGGAGTAAAACGGGTGGTGAAAATTTAAAGGAAAATGATGTACTTCATTATGATCTTACTTCACAGCATTCACAGGCATTCGGAAATAATCTGACTCTGACAGGATCAAGATACAGCATATATAGTGGCGACGTAAATCAGGACGGGACTATCGATATTTCTGATCTGTCTGATATTGACAATGATGTTTCTGTATTTAATAAAGGATACGTAAATTCAGATATTACAGGTGATATGTTTACAGATGTAAGTGATGTTGCTATCGCAGAAAATAATGCAGTAAAATTTATCAGCTCAGTAAAGCCATGAAAGAGCAATATTAAATATTAAATATTAAATATTAAATATTAAATATTCATGTTCAATAGAT
>DAORRV010000098.1:0-2188 GCA_035443185.1 Ignavibacteria bacterium
CATCTTTCGGCAGATCGAATTTTATGTTTGTAGTTGGATTGAATGGGTTTGGATAGTTTTGATATAATTTAAAAATTGAAGGAATGGAATTTGAAATGTTGTTTAAATTACTTGTGCCTCCGTTCATTGTATGCCAGATTCTTCCTCCGTTTCCGCATGCCCAGACCAAGCTGTCGTTGAAAGAAGTAATGTTGTAAATTACACCCGTGCCGATTTGCGAAAACCAATCTCTTCCTCCGTTTGTAGTTTTAAAAATCTGATATTGCGTTCCAGCCCAACCAGTATTTTCATTACAAAATTCTACACTTAAAACACTTCCAAGAGATACCGGAATATTTCCTACGCTGTCCCAGTCTGAACCGAAATTTGTTGTTTTATAAACCGCTCTTTTACTGGCTGTATACCCTGTATAATCATTTATGAAAGATACCCTGTAAAAGTCACCGGTAAACACTAATGAAAATGAATTCCAGTTTAATCCGCCGTCTGTAGTTTTATAAATGTAAGATAATCCGCCTACGCCAATTCCGTTAAGACTGTCTTTAAAATATAAATCCTGAGGTATGCCGGTCTGACCTATTATAAAATTAGTGCCTCCGTCGGTAGTATAACGAACTCCCCTTATTCCATTTGCGTAATTAACACCCGCCCAACCTGTATTTTGATTTAAAAAAAATAATGAATAGTAATCTCCCTCTCCTGTATTCCCATTTTCAATTATTGTCCAATTCACACCGCCATTTGTTGATTTTATAAATGTTCTGAAATATCCAACTGCATAAACTACATTTGTGTCTACAGGGAATATAGCAGAATAAGGTTTTGACGGAGCATCATTTAAAAAATCAATCCAGTGTACCCCTCCGTTTGTTGTTTTTAAAATAACTCCAACTCCGCTGCACCATCCTGTCTGTTCATTTATAAATTCAATATCATACAATGGATTCGTTGTCCCGCTCTGCTGAGTGAACCATTGAGCTTCTGAATTTTGAATTGAAATTAAAAATAAGAATAGAACTAATAAAGTTTTTTTCATACGTAAACTTTCATAAATTTATAAATTAATATTTTGATATTAGCGTTTGGGGCGGGAATATCATTTTTCATATTTCCACAAAAAAGAAAAAAAAAAAAATGAGATTCAAGTTATATTTTTATTCAAATGAAAAATATTTTATGAATGCTGGTAAAAGCAATGCCAATACGGTTTTGCTCAACCTCCCCCGCCCACTCCTTTAAAAAGAAAGGATGGGGAGAAAAGCTGAAAAATGATTTTTTATTGAGTAATGTGACTAAGAAATCTCCGAATAAGCGTCATTCCCGGGTGCTTTGATCGGGCATTTGATCATTTTATATTTGAAACAGTATTCTTCTGAATTATAGACATGTATAAAATTCGGATTGCTTCTCCCGAATAAATTCGGGTACGCAAATTCATAATATTGTTTTTATAAAGGTCGGATAAATATGTTTGGATTCAAATTTAGAATTACAAAAATAAAATATAAATCTTATATTTGCATGTCTTGAATTAATCCAATATATGAATTTCGATTTAGAAACTGTTTTATTTTTCTCGCTGAGTGTTTTAGCTGTTGCATCTGCAATCCTAATGATCACAAGAAAAAATCCCATTAACAGCGCATTATATCTCATACTGAATTTCTTTACTGTATCAGGTCTTTTTCTGCTGCTCCGAGCGCAGTTCATTGCCGTCATACAGGTACTTGTTTACATGGGCGCGATCATGGTGCTTTTTCTTTTTGTAATTATGCTTCTGAATCTTCAGGACAAAAGTAAGCTCAGGGAATCTTATACTTATAAGAAATTAACTTCAATTCTTTTGGCATTAATGCTTTTTGGAATCCTCGGATATACTGTGTTTTTTGGGTTTGAAGGGAAGTTCGATAAGATGGCTGATAATGCTGAATTGAATGGTACTGCTGAAACTCTGGGTGCTGAACTTTTTACAAACTTTTCATTTCCTTTTGAACTCGCATCTTTCTTACTTCTTGCTGCCATTGTCGGCGCGATTGTACTCGCAAAAAAGAAATTCGATTAAATCCTTTTACACTTATTAAGTAATCCAGACTGACATACAATCCGAATACATAATTATTTATTTTACCTCTAAGTCCCGAAGACTCAAAGGTAAATATTATGAATGTTTTTTTGCTTTGAGACTTAG
>DAORRV010000098.1:2288-11197 GCA_035443185.1 Ignavibacteria bacterium
AGTCCCGAAGACTCAAAGGTAAATATTATGAATGTTTTTTTGCTTTGAGACTTAGAGACTTAGAGTTTTAGAGCGTTAGAGGCAATTGTAATATTATTATAAGGCTTAAAGATTTGGAATAGTATAGTTAAATCTTATCAAATCCCGAGTACTCTTTTAATACATCCGGAATTTCAATATTTCCGTCCATAGTCTGATTCGCTTCAAGAAGTGCTACCATAAGTCTCGATGTAGCAAGACCGGAACCGTTCAGAATATGTACAAATTCAGTTTTAGTTTTATTATTCTCAAGCATTTTTTTATATCTTATCTGCGCTCTTCTCGACTGAAAATCTGTACAGTTGCTGACTGAAGAAGTCTCAAGCCATTTATTCTCAGCATAAGACCATACTTCAATGTCATAACATTTCGTCGCTGCAAATCCAATGTCAGCCGTGCAAAGCTCAATTACCCTGTAATAAAGTCCAAGCTTGTCCAGAATTCCTGTTGCGTGAGAAAGCATTTTTTCCACTTCTATATATGAATCTTCGGGTTTGCAGAATGTGATAAGTTCAACCTTATTGAACTGATGCACTCGTAAAAAACCTTTTGTATCTTTTCCGTAACTTCCCGCTTCACGTCTGAAACAGTTTGTGAATCCGCAGTATTTTATCGGCAGATCTTCGCTTTTTAAAATTTCATCTCTGTGAATATTCAATATGGAAACTTCAGCAGTTGGAATTGCAAACATATCATCTTTTTCCATATAGTACATATCATCTTCAAACTTTGGAACTTTCTCGGCGGCTTCCATAGATTCACGTGTGACAATAACCGGTGTCATGACTTCTTTGTAGCCGTTCTTCCCCTGTTCGTCGAGCATAAAATTTATCAGCGCACGTTCAAGTCTTGCGCCTTTTCCTTTATACAAAGCAAAACCGCTGCCCGAAATTTTTGTACCTCTTTCAAAATCAAGAATATCGTGATCCTTTCCAAGCTGAATGTGATCTTTCACTTCAAAATCAAATTTCTTTTTTTTACCCGAGAGTTTTATTTCTACATTATCCTTTTCAGACTTACCATGCGGCACACTGTCATGCGGAAGATTCGGAATATATCTCATCAGATTGTCAATGTCGGCATCGTATTTCTTCAGCTCTTCATCTGACATTTTAATATTCTCTGATACTTTTTTCATTTCAGAAATTTTCTCATCGGTATTTTCTTTATTCCTTTTCATCAGAGCAATTTCATCGGTAGCTTTATTTCTTTCTTCTTTGAGAGTTTCAGTTTTATGGATCAGCTCCAGACGACTTTTATCCATCTCAAAAATTTTCTCAATAACAGCCGGATCTTCATTGCGAAGATCTAATTTATTTTTTACATCATCAGGATTTTCCCTGATCATTTTTATATCTAACATATAAAATTTAATTTTTTATTTAATTTAATACACGGACTAATATCCAAGCTGAACCTTCAGCAATCTGAGACCTTCGAGAGAATCCATCGGATTGAATCCAAGTTCTGACTGTGCTTTGAGAATTATCAGTCCTGAATTCAAAGGTCTTGGAGCAGGTTGTTTCAGACTATCAGTTGTGATCGGTATTACAAGTGCCGGATTATATTTAAAAACTTCACAAAGCTTTAAAGCAAAATCATATCTTGAAAGAATGTCAGGTCCTGAAATATTATAAATACCTGTAACATCTTTCTCAGCAATCTTCATAGCTCCGTATGCAAGGTCGTCAATCATTGTCATATTACTTATCTGATCAGTCACAATATTCACCGGTCTGTTATTTCTCAATTCTTCGATCATCCATAACGCAAAATTTGGTTTTACTTTATTACCAATTCCATAAAGCACAAGAGTCCTGATTATCGCAAAATTAATATCACTGGTAATTAGAGCATTTTCACTTGCAAGTTTTTCCCTTCCGTAAAATGATACTGGGTTTGGCTTTGAGACTTCTGTATAAGGACCGTTCTTACCGTCAAAAACATAGTCAGTCGAAAAATGAATTATCTTTGAATCATATTTTTTTGCAGCAATGATCAGATTTTTTACTCCGTCGACGTTGATCTTCCATGACAATTCTCTTTCAGTTTCACATTTATCAACATTGGTAAAAGCAGCACAGTTAATTATAATATCAGGTTCATAATATCCGATAAGTTTTTTTACATCTTCTTTGGAAGTAATATCAAGTTCGCAATAAGTATGATTGTAATCTAAATAGGAATTTTCTTCAACAGAGGAAAGGATAAGTTCGTGATCTGTCTCCCTTGTGAAAATTGAAGTCACTGCCTGCCCGAGTAAACCGTTTGATCCTGTTATGAAAATTTTCATTTGTTATTAATAAATATTTTTTCAGTTAGAATTGTTAATGATCTCAAAAAAAATTTACTTAAGTTCTTTAAGTTCTGAGATCCCTTCCAGTGAGGAACTGTATGAGGCAAGTCTGTTTGCAAAATGAATACTTTTGTCAAAGTTTCCGTTCTTTGAATAATCTAACGTGAAAGCAGAAGCAAATACATCTCCACAACCTGTAGAGTCTTTGAAATTCGGATTCTCTATAGCAGCGATCTCAATATGATCAAGATCCCTGAACTTTTCAGTGCCGTATTCTTTCATTTTTTTTGTAAAACCTGTAACTCCTTCGACTCCTCTTGTAACGATCACCCCTTTAACTTCATGTATATTATTAAAAAGTATCTCCTCCGCTATTTTGTATTCAGTAAGTTTTTCCCTGCTGAGTACTTTTATTTCAAACTGATTCATCTGAACAGTATCAGTATTTGTACACCACTCATACCAGTTATCGACCGGTACATGATTTCTGCTGCCGTCCTCTTTTGTTTCCATCACAATATTATGAATGTCAATATGCATAAAGCCTTTGAAATTTTTTCTGATGTTTTTAAGAGTTTCAATCGTAATATCCACTCCTGAGATCATATTGACAAGTACAGCATCAGCCATATTCAGCAGACTTTCCACATCATTGTAATTAACAGTATATGTCGGCTCTGTTGATTTTTCAAACCGGGCACTTTTGTCAGAGTTGTACAGATTATAATATAAATTTACTTTCCTTGTAGGATGCTTTAATTTATTTAAACCGTAAGTTCTTATGTTTGGATATTCACTTAAAATTTTTGTAATGTTGTCAAATTCATCCTCACCGATATTCATAACGGGAATTATATTATCAGTCTTATCAGCAAGCACAGCCATACTGATCACTGAATACAAGATCCCGCCGTAGCTGTGAATTATATCACCGCCTGCTTTATGAATGACATCAACACAAGGTTCACCGATTATAAGATAGTTCATTTTAAGGTTTAAATATTTCGTCTAATTTTTTAATCACATCAGCCGGAACTTCAAGTTCTGCGGCATTAATGTTTTCTTTAAGCTGATTCATTTTTGTAGCTGAAGTTATTGTACTTGAAATAATTTCTTTTCTAAGACACCAGGCAAGTGAAAGACATGAAGCTGTAGTGTTTAATTGTTTTGCGATCTCAATAAGCTTTTCCACTTTCTTAAGATTTTCATCACTTGCAATCTTTTTTACAAATACATTATATCTTTCATGACCGAGTCTTGTATCTTTACCTGCTTTTTTATTATTGTATTTTCCAGTGAGAACTCCCTGTCCAAGCGGTGACCATACCACTTGTCCGATCCCGTTTTTTGTGCAGTAATCCATTACGCCGTTAGTTTCAATATCTCTGTAGAGTAAACTATACTGAGGCTGATTGCTTACCGGTTTATGCAGATTGAATTTTGCACAGACATTTACAGCTTCTGATATATTACTTTTTGACCATTCGCTTACTCCCCAATAAAGGATCTTTCCCTGTTCTATCAGAGAGTTAAAAGCTCTGCATGTTTCTTCCACTGGAGTTTCTTCATCATATCTGTGACACTGATACAGGTCAATATAATCTGTTTTAAGATTTATCAGCGATTCATTTACCGATTCGAAAATATGTTTTCTTGATAATCCTTTGTCATTGATATTAGGAGTCATCGGCCAGAAGCATTTTGATGCTATAAAAATATCTCTTCTTCTGAAATCCTTTAAAGCATTTCCGAGAAATTTTTCAGACTCACCGAGTGAATATACATCAGCAGTATCGAAAAAATTTATTCCGTTGTCAAAAGCAGATTTTATTAGAGCAATACCTGTCTTTTTATCAACTGTCCCTCCTATCGTCAGCCAGCTTCCGAATCCGATTACGCTTACGTTACTTCCGCAATTTCCTAATCTTCTGTATTTCAAATATAATATAATTTATTTTAAATCAAATAACTTATTTAGGACAGAAAATTTTTTCAAATGAAAACTGCCGTAGATCTATTATTTGAATGCGTTAACTAACTGTGTTCTATAAAACTTCTTTGCTGCAGGTCCTCCAAAATTCACAGTGATTGAGCCCTGATGACTTATTCCCAGATCCTGATGATTATTAATTGCATAATCTAATTGAAACAATCCGTAACTCAGTCCGAGACCTGCTGTAAAAGAAACCGGTTCTGTGCTTATTCCTGATCTGATTTCCGCCTGATCAAACACAGCATATTCAAAACCTGATCTGAATGACAAAGGATATCTCACATCTTTTTCTGCTTCGATTACAAACAACAGATCTTCCTTTGGCTGAAAGGTCAGTCCGGTATTATAGACCTGAGGAATTTTCTCTTTTGAAATTCCAATTGTAGAACCTGTCATGTTTTTTGCTGCAAATCCCCATCTCATAAAATCAGTGATATATGCAAGTGCTCCGATATCCAAACCGAAAGATGACGCAGATCCGTAATTCTGAATGCTGAGATTATAATAATTTACACTGAATCCGAGAAAAACTTTTTCACGAATTACATTTCCGTAAGATAACAGCAGATTAAATTCTCTGTACAGATCAAATCCGAATGAATTTATTCCTGAACCAATTGTTCCAAAACCCAGTGGTTCTGCATAGCTAAATGAAGTCTGAGTTAAACCACTTATTCCAAAAATTGAAGGGGTATAAAAAGCTGATATTTCCCTGAATTTTATCTGACCTAACCCGGAAGGGTTGTAGAAGACTGCAATAGAATTATTTGAAAGAGAAGTATAAGCTCCATTTAATCCAATTGCTCTTGCTCCTTTATCCGTATTTTCGAACTGTGCCAAGGAACTTTTAATACATAACAACACTATAAGCATCGTGACTAACTTAATCATCGTTTTCCTTTAATAATTTATAAAAGTGAATTGATTATTTGATTAGGAACATCAAATTTATCAGAAATAATTTAATCGAAAGAGAAAGAAAATGCAAAGACAAATTAAATGGTTTTTTATTATCATTATATTTTCATTTATACTTAAAGGAAAAGCATATTCACAGGATAAGGATTTCCAGTCGGAAGTGATTGTTACTTATGATTTGCTTGCTCCAGAAATTCAGCAAAAGCTTGTACTGTTCCAACAAAAGGTACAGGATTATCTGAATAAGAATAAATATCATGATGAGAAGATCGACCCAATAAGAGTTCAGTGGCAGTTTAATTTTACAGGAGTAAATACAATAAATTATAACTACCAGGCAAAATTATTTATAGCCAGCCAGAGATTAGTCTATAATCCATTTGATAGAAACGCTCAGAAATATACAACATCATTCAGGTTTTTAGATGAGAGGTGTGAATTTTTTTATAATGAATCTCTTCCTTTTGTAAAAAATGATCAGCGTTTTGATCCATTACTGAGTCTGCTTGATTATTATGCTTATATTGTAATTGGCTATGATGAAGATTCATATAATCCCAAAGGCGGAAATAAATATTTTCAAAAAGCTTTAGATATCTGTAACAAAGTTTCAGTAAGTCTTAATGGCTGGAACGAAACTGGCGGAGGATCTAAGCCATCACGTCTTCAGCTTGTACAGGAATTATTAAGCGTTCGATTTGATCATTTCAGATTAGGATATTTTGAATATATGTATCTTGGTTTGGATTCACTTGCGACCAATAAAAATAATGCATATGCAAATATTTTAAGTGCACTTGAAGTTATCAGCAATGTTAAAAAAAGAGAAGTCAGAGCATTTAATGTTGACATCTTTTTTGACAGTAAGGCAGTTGAGATTGCTGAAACATTTATAGATTACGGAGACAGAAATGTTTATGAGAAACTAATGGAGTATGACAGGTCTCATTTGTCTATATATGAAGAAGCTAAAACAAGAGCCCGGTGATGAAATAGAATTTATGGAAACCACTTATATTTTCTGTTTTCAAACAACTTCACATTTCGCATTATGTTTTTTTAAAAATTATTAATATTAATCAGTTAAAGTTTAGGCTTTATTAAATTTCATGTTTGGTATTATTTAACTATTTTAGTATTATTTTTTAAATAAAACAGTTGATAAAATGAGAAAACTCTTACTATTTTTTATTGCAATTTCGTTGATCATTTCAACGAATGCAAATGCACAATTTAAGAATTACAATGTGAAAGGCGGTATTCAATACAGCCCTACCCTACCGTTTTCTGAATACGGAGGTGCTTATTCTTATACAGCAAGAGCTTATCTGGCATTCGAATTGTCTCAATTACTCGCAATTGAGTTAGGTGCAGGTTTCGGGCAATACAAAACCAACGATGATTTTAACACTCCGGTTTTAAGATCTACCAGTACAGAAAATTACACAGTATCCGATGTTATTCCTGTCGATGTAAGACTTAGAATTTCACCAATGCCTTCAAAGAACTGGAATCCTTATATGTACTTAGGAGTCGGATTATTGAAATATTCTACAAAAGAGCTTCCTGCAGGATACACTAATGTTGCTGATTATAATTCATTTGCTGACGGCTGGACTTCAACAATTCCTATTGGAATAGGTACTGAAATAAGAATGTCTGACAATGTAATGCTTGATATCAGTGGCGGTGCATATTATTCATTTTCAGATCAGTTAAATAATTTTATACTTGGCAGTTGGGAAGACGGAGGAGCACAGGTTTCACTTGGACTTACATTTGCCGGGGGAAACGACTGTGAAACTGACAATGACAAAGACGGTCTGACAAAATGCCGTGAAGAACAGCTTGGAACCAATCCAAACATTGCAGATACAGATGGTGACGGATTAGGTGACGGAGAAGAGGTAAATACCTATATGACCAATCCACTGAATAAAGATACAGACGGTGATACTTTACAAGACGGTGCAGAGGTAAAGCAACATTTCACTGATCCTCTGAAAAATGATACTGACGGAGATAAACTAATGGATAATGAAGAAATTAATACTTATCTGACATTACCGACAGATAGTGATACTGACGATGATAATCTAATGGACGGAGATGAAGTTAAAACTTACAGGACAAATCCTAAAATGATGGATACGGATCTTGGAACAATTCAAGATGGTGTAGAAGTAGGAAGAGGAACAGATCCTTTGAATCCTGCTGACGATTTACCACCAGCGCCACCTGTTGAAGAACCAATTAAAGTAGGACAGGTTATTACTCTGGAAGGAATTAATTTTGAAACAAACAGAGCTGATATTTCTTCATTTGCAGAAGATGTACTCGAAAGAGCATTAGGGTATATGAAAAATAATCCTAATCTTGAAGTTGAGATCAGCGGCCATACTGACAATACAGGTGGTCTGGCTCATAATATGGATCTCTCTCTCAGAAGAGCTGAATCTGTAAAAGCATGGTTCGTTTCAAATGGTATTTCGGCTTCGAGAATTACTACCGTTGGTTACGGTCCTGAACAGCCGGTAGCAAGTAATGATACAGAAGAAGGAAGATTCCAGAACAGAAGGATCGACTTCAAGAGAGTTAAATAATTCCAATAAAATAATATTAAAAGCTGTTTTTTCGAAAGGAGAAACAGCTTTTTTTTATAAATGAATTACTCTTTCAGATCAAATTCAATCTATCATTAATTTATCAACAAGTTCTCTAGTTCCTGTTGTTGCCTTAGCTTTGATGTGTGTCAGATTTGAATAATTAAAAAATAATTCAGGATCGGAAGGATCTATTAAATATTTCTCAATATTCACATCTGCAAACTGAAGAAGTCCTGCAGCGGGATACACTACTAATGAAGTACCAATTACAATAAATATATCAGCGCTGAGAGCCACTTCTACAGCCTCATCCATCTTTGGGACCATCTCACCAAACCAAACAATGAACGGCCTTAGCTGTGATCCAAGCTCACATTTATCTCCTTCATTTATTTCATCACCTTCAATACCATATATCAATTCAGGATCTGCTGAACTCTGCGACTTTTTGAGTTCACCATGTAAATGAATTATTTCAGACGAACCGGCTCTTTCATGAAGATCATCTACATTCTGTGTAATTATTTTAACATCATATTTTTCTTCAAGCCGGACAAGTTCTAAATGAGCTGCATTCGGAACAGCATTTCTAAGCTGTCTGCGTCTCTGATTATAAAAATCCAGTACAAGCTTTCGGTCACGTCTCCAGCCTTCCGGCGAAGCAACGTCCATTACATTATGACCTTCCCAAAGTCCTCCCGAATCCCTGAATGTAGAAAGACCGCTTTCTGCACTGATACCGGCTCCAGTCAATACGACAATTTTCTTTTTATTCAAAACAGATTTATAGTTAATAGTTAATAGTTAGTAGTTAGTAGTTAGTAGTTTTTATTTTAGCTTACTAAATTTTTTTTAGTTTAAATTTTATCCTACTAACATTTTATCATTTTAACATATCGAAAATAATTGTTTCTATATTAGCATCAATTATTTTGTCTTAAAATATTTATTGCATTTGCATTTTGTCTAGGTGTCTATATGTCTATATGTCTATATGTCTAAGTGGTTAAACAAAAAAGGCGAAGTCAGACTCCGCCTTTTAAAAACTTTATACATT
>DAORRV010000099.1:0-10509 GCA_035443185.1 Ignavibacteria bacterium
AATGAGGGATAGTTTTCAATCAGATCAATAAATTGTATTTTTCAATAATTTCAGGACTATTTATTTAAAATTTAAAATGTTTTGGACAGCACCGGTTTCAAATAGCAAAAAATTATTTACTTGGACTATAAATAAATTACAGCTAATTTTGAACATTCAATATTTGAGCAAAATAATTTAAATTTAATGTACAGAAAAGGTTAATTTTGAATATTAGATTTACTCAAATATTTTTGTATCAAAAGAATTTTATTTATGATTCTAATTAAAAAGGCCGGCGGATCAAAACAGTTCAGCAGAGGAGGGATTATTGTTGTATGTTTGATATTTATATACCTGTTCAGCGCTTTTACGTTTCAGATACAGGATTCTTTGCCGGTACATGAAAAAATTGATACATCGCTTATAAACATTGATTCCATCCGACTGGAAACCTTTAATACAGATTCTGTAAAAAAGTATTTTAAAGCTACAGACACCTTGATATCCTATCAGCTTAATAAAATTGAAGAATATACATTAGCATTAAATAAAATTAATTCAACACTGAGGCGCGGATTTGATACAACATCGATCAGCAATGGATTACCGGAAACAGATTCAATAATTTCCGTAGCAAAGATCAATTTAAAGGGATTCAGGGGACAGACGAGTCTTAAAATTTTAATTGCAACAAAAAACATATTACTAACTCTTCAGAACCGGCTTTCAGCCTGGCAGGACGAACTAACCATTTACAATAATAATCTAAATTCGATCAAGGAAAAACTGAAGAAAATCAGCAGGGATCAATATCTGCTAATCATGCCCGAAGACAGTATTCTATTTGCAGAATATATTAAAAAACTAAAACCACTCGGTCAGAAGACGAATGCTGCTGATTCGTTAACAGCGGTACAATTAAAGAAACTTGGTGTTACACAGAACAGAGTATCCAGCAATTATATTGATGTAACTGATCTTCTGGATGATGTAAATTTCCATATAAACAATTTCAGCAGTAAAATATTAGACAGGGAATTCGGATACCTATGGGACAGCGGGACTGAATCTGATGACGAACCCGGTTTTGATGAAGTTGTAGAAAAATCGTTTAAGGAAAGTAAGTTACTTCTAAGGATGTATCTGACCTCAAACTGGCTTTCCCGGATAATAGTATTGCTGATCGGAATCTTGTTTTATTTCCTAATGAGAAATAAAATTAATCTGATCAAAAAAGAGAGCAGTGATCCCGAAGCGGTTTTAGCAAAAGCCAACCACATACCGAGGCATCTGTTTACTTCAACAGTAGTCTTCAGTCTGATGCTGATACCATTTATATATTCCACTGCACCTCAGGCATTTACACTTTCACTTTGGGGAATCCAGATCATTGCGCTGGCATTTTTGATCAGAGATAAATTTAAATTTATATCAGGAATACAGCTGTTAATACTTTTAATCCTTTTTTATCTTTGCGGATTTTCAAACCTGTTAATTGAAACGACGACAACGGAAAGATGGGTACAGCTTTTAATCAGTACTGTATCTGTAATACTGGGCCTTTGGTATCTTAAAAAGAATAATCTAAATCATTTTTCAAAGACAGTAATTCACAGGCCGATCATAATCATTTTCATAGGAATGAATGCCGCTGCACTGTTATTAAACATATTTGGAAGAGTAACACTTGCAAAGATACTGAATACGGGAGCGAGTTACGGTATAATCGAAGCAATTATTTTGCTGGTGTTTGTAGAAATAGTCATAGACGCAGTTTACCTGATTATGGAGTCAAGCAGGAAAAGTTCAAGACTCACGGCATATTTTGAATTCAAAGGTCTGGAGAACAGGCTTAGAAATATACTGGGAATTTTAGCCGGTGTAGTGTGGCTGGTTTTGTTTACGAAGAATCTCCATATCTATGATTTTATATTCGGAGGGATATCAGAATTTTTATCAGCTGTCCATCAGATAGGAGACATAAAATTCAGTTTCGGAAGTATAGTAATATTTGGAATTGTGATATGGGTCTCGACTTTGATCTCACAGATGGTTGCGTTTGTTTTCGGCGGACCTGAAACCGACAGCAGCACAAATGATACTCATAAACTCGGATCGACAGTACTGCTTATACGCCTGGCAATACTTGCACTTGGGGTATTACTTGCATTTGGAGCATCGGGAATTCCGCTCGATAAGCTGGCGATAATTATCGGAGCGCTTGGAGTAGGTATCGGATTTGGATTACAAAACATTGTAAATAATCTGGTATCGGGAATTGTGATAGCATTTGAAAAACCGGTACAAATCGGAGATGTAATAGAAGTAGGTACAAGAATCGGTACCGTAAAGGAGGTAGGTATCCGTTCAAGTACTATACTTGCATTCGACGGTTCGGAAGTAATTATCCCAAACGGAGATATAATTTCACAGCATCTTGTAAACTGGACCAAGGATAGTAAATTCAGAAGAATAGAAATTCCGGTTGGAATTGCATACGGTTCGGACATTAACAAAGTAAAAGAAACTGTACTGGATGTATTTACAAATAAAGATCAGATAATTAAATTTCCAGTACCATTTGTCAGAGTACTAAATTTCGGGGACAGTTCAATAGATCTAAAGATATATTTCTGGGCTGAAGTTCATAACTGGATAGACATTAAAAGCGATATAATGGCAGAAGTATATGACAGGCTGAATGAAGCCGGCATTGAAATCCCGTTTCCGCAGAGAGATCTGCATGTCAGATCGGTAGATAAAGATGCGATTACAGGTTTCACTAAAGATGAAGACGGCCATCCGGAAAAAATGCAATGATTCACAGAGAGGCATTTGAGAGATCTACAAATTAGATTTTTTTGCAGCTGGAATTTATTGTAAAATGATACTAAATATAAAAATGAAGTACATTTTTAAATTTATTAAGTTTATTAAATTTATTATGAATAGAATATAAATAATATTTTTATCAGATAATTTGAATTTTCATAAACATTTATTTTACTATTTTAAATATACCATATTATTACAGACAACAACAAAAGACCGAGACAGGCAAAGATATTACGTATATTCAGAAAGGTTCACAGGACAATAGGTGCGATTCTTTTTATTTTTTTCTTTTTTATTTCGATAACAGGTCTCTTACTCGGCTGGAAAAAAAACAGCGGCGGAGTTATTTTGCCAAAATCTTACACAGGAACATCTACCGATCTCAAAGACTGGCTGCCGATAGACAGTCTTCATAAAATATCCGACAGCATTATATTGGATTCAGTGTCAGCTGATCTATCTCTCGAACTGGAAAGAATAGACATGAGAAAAGATAAGGGTATGCTTAAGTTTGTATACATAGACGGCTTTTACGGCATTCAGCTGGACGGAGCGACCGGAAAACTTTTACACATAGAAAGAAGGCGTTCGGATTTTATTGAAAATATACATGACGGTTCCATTCTTGATTATTTTTTTGAAACTACGAGCGAGCAGATCAAACTGGTTTATACTTCTGTAATGGGACTTTCTCTTTTGACTTTTACTGTCACCGGATTCTGGCTTTGGTATGGACCAAAGAGAATGAGGAATAGACCCGGTAAGAAACAGAAATAAAATGCAGATTGATCTGATAAATATTTTATCTTTTAATTTTAAGTATCTTTTTTACTTTATCAGTTTTTTCTTTTTCATATTTATCAAAGCAGCAGTTGTCATACTTCCCTGTATTTAACCCTATAATTCCGCCTGTAATTGTACCTAAATTCAAAGGTACAGATATAAAAATATTCCGCACTCAGGATAGAAGAATAAGGATCAAATTTTCTTCAACCGGTTAATTTTCATCAGGACATTTCAAACATCATTTTATTTTCAGCTTTTCTTATTCCTAAATGTAAAATAGGTTATACCTTGAATAAGCATTCAGGAATAGTAAATTTATAAATAATTTATTTTGTAAATTTTTGAATGAAGTTTGTCAGGAAGTTTATTAAATTTTTTCAGATCTTTTCAGAATCAACTGTTCTTATTCTTTAAATTATTTAAGTTTCCGGAATTTCAAAAAATTTAAAATTTACTAAAAAACTATATACCGAAAAATAAAATTCTTTAATGACCGCAGCTGTAATAATAACAATTTGTCTGCTTTTACTACTTGCATATGTATTTGACATTACTGCGTCAAAGACGAAGATCCCCTCTATTATTTTATTATTGGTTCTTGGCTTCGGCTTAAAACAAATAACAGATTTAGCCGGATACCCACTGCCAAATCTTCAGCCGATACTCCCTATACTCGGAACCATTGGACTGATACTTATCGTGCTCGAAGGATCACTGGAGCTTGATATAGACAGATCAAAGTTAAAATTTGTGGGTACTACTTTCCTTCTTGCACTGCTGTCGATCTTGGTAATGTCATTTGGTCTTGCATACAGTTTCTTTTATTTTTTTGATTACTCCCTGAAGTACTCACTGACAAATGCAATTCCGATGTGCATAATCAGCAGTTCTATTGCTATTCCAAGCGCGCGGTATCTCCTGGCAAAGGATAAAGAATTTGTGACTTATGAAAGCAGTCTTTCTGATATTATTGGTGTGATCTTTTTTAACTTTATAACACTTAATGAGTCCATCGGAACATATTCATTCGGATTCTTTATTCTTGAGCTGCTGATAATGTTTATAGTTTCTTTTTTAGCTACAATGGCTTTGTCTTTTCTTATTGCAAAGATAAGACATCACTTTAAATTTGTTCCGATTATAATACTTGTAGTTTTGATATATACAATTTCAAAAATGTTTCATTTGCCGGCACTTATTTTTATATTAATATTTGGTCTTGTACTTCAGAATCTGGACAAACTAAAAGGTTTTCATTTTATACAAATACTGAATCCTGACATACTGGATCTTGAAGTGAAAAAGTTTATGGAAGTAACTACAGAATTTTCTTTTCTGATAAGAGCATTGTTCTTTCTTCTGTTCGGCTTTTTGATAGAGTTTGATGATCTGATAAATATTGACACATTACCGTGGGCAGGAGGAATTGTAATTTCAGTATTCGTTATCAGAGCAATATTTTTAAAAGTATTAAAATTAAGAATTACACCTCTTCTGTATATTGCACCGCGCGGACTTATTACAATATTGTTATTCCTTTCAATTCCGATAAATCAGAAAATAGCTATTGTGAACAATGCACTGCTGATCCAGGTGATCGTTTTATGTGCTATCATAATGATGATAGGTCTTATATTCAGTAAAAATATTCAGCCTGCACCTTTGTTAAGGAGTGAAGAAGAAAATGATCCGGAAAGAGATAAAGTCTTTGACATGATCTGATCTCTGAATATCATCTTAAAGATAATCTGAAATTTTCTTTTGCTTTTTATTGTAAATGCAAATGTCAGATCTAACTTCGTATTCAAATTGCTTCTGCGAAAATTCTAAAAATAATTTTTTAAAAAAAGCAGTACTGTAATTTTTTTCATGTTACTTATAATGAAATAATTACTATATTTATTTAAAAATTATCATGGCAAAAAATTACAAAGAAAGACTGGAAGAGCATTGCAAAAATTCCAAATGGGATTTTTCCGATGTCAGAGCATTATTTATTAACTGCACATTGAAAAGATCTCCGCAAATTTCTCACACAGAGGGTCTTATCGACATTTCCAAAACTATTTTAGAAAAGAACAAAGTAAGCGCAGAAGTCATCAGAGCATCCGATCACGAAATCGCTCCCGGAGTCTATCCGGATATGACCGAGCATGGTTGGGAAAAAGATGAATGGCCTGAGATCTATAAAAAAGTAAAGGCTGCTGACATACTTGTATTGTGCAGTCCAATCTGGCTCGGTGAGAAATCTTCGATTTGTCAGAAAGTCATAGAAAGACTTTATGGACAGTCAGGCGAATTAAATGATCAGGGTCAATACTCTTATTATGGAAAAGCCGGAGGATGTCTGATCACAGGTAATGAAGACGGGATCAAACACTGCGCCATGGGAATTCTTTATTCACTACAGCATCTCGGATACACTATTCCTCCACAGGCAGACGCGGGCTGGATCGGTGAAGCAGGACCAGGTCCCTCATATCTTGACCCCGGCTCAGGCGGACCCGAAAATGATTTCACAAATCGTAATACAACTTTTATGACATGGAACCTGATGCACCTTGCAAGAATATTAAAAGATAATAAAGGAATTCCGGCACATGGAAATCAGAGATCCGAATGGGATGCAGGATGCAGATCTGATTTTCCAAATCCTGATTACAGATAAGCCTATTTTTTAAAACTGCATTATGAAAGTATATTAAGGAAATTCACTGTGAAGAAATCAATTCAAATGAAAAGGAAATTGAAGCTGCCAAAAAGCGTGATCCAATTAACAGTTTTATAAATTTGCTTTAATACTGTTTAATTACTTATCTTTATAATATATCCCGTGTGGAATCTGATTAATTAATTTATAATATTATATATGTCACAACAGCCTGAAAATATTGAACTGGAGTTTTTAAAAACAGAAGATTACTCAGAATTAAAAGAGGCAATGATCGAATCTTATGTTACAATGCCTGCTTCAATCTGGTCAGAAGAACAAATTCAGAACCTTATCAATAAATTTCCCGAAGGTCAGATCGTAATAAAAGTAGATGGAAAAATTGCCGGATGCGCATTATCCATAATTGTAGATTACAGTAACTTTGACAAAAAACATACTTACAGAGATGTCACAGGAAACTTTACTTTCAGTACTCATAATAATAAAGGGGATGTCTTATACGGAATCGATGTCTTTGTAAAACCTGAATTCCGTGGTTTGAGAATTGGCAGAAGAATGTATGATTACAGAAAGTCATTATGTGAAAAAATGAATTTGAAGGAGATCATGTTCGGAGGGAGAATTCCGAATTATCATAAATACAAAGATGAATTTACCCCGCGTGAATACATTGAAAAAGTAAAATCCAAAGAGATCCATGACCCTGTATTGAATTTCCAGCTTTCAAATGATTTTCATCCGGTTCTTGTACTGAAGGGTTATCTTGAAGGGGATAAAGCATCAGATGAATATGCAGTTTTACTGGAGTGGGAAAATATTTATTATGAGAAAGTTGAAATAAAAGCAAAGGAAATAAAAAAAGAGATCCGGATCGGACTTATACAATGGCAGATGAGACCTTATCGGAATGTAGATGAGCTGATGCTGCAGTCTGAATATTTTGTAGATGCACTGAGTGGTTACAAAAGCGACTTCTGTCTTTTTCCTGAATTTTTTAATGCTCCGCTGATGGCAGAATTTAATGATCTTGGAGAAGCTGAAGCCATAAGAAAACTTGCAGAATTCACACCTAAGATAATTGAAGAATTTTCAAAACTTTCAATTTCATATAACATTAACATAATCGCCGGCAGCATGCCTGAGATCGTCGGGGATGTACTTTATAATGCCGGATACTTATGTAAAAGAGACGGGTCTGTCGAACGATTTGAGAAAATTCATGTAACTCCGGACGAGGCAAAAGTATGGGGACTGGCCGGCGGTAAAAATATACGAACATTTGATACTGACTGCGGTAAGATCGGAATCCTGATATGTTATGATGTGGAATTCCCTGAACTCAGCAGAATACTTGCAGATGAAGGAATGAATATATTATTCGTTCCATTCCTGACTGACACACAAAACGCATATTCGAGAGTCAGAGTCTGTGCTCAGGCAAGAGCTGTTGAAAATGAATGTTTTGTAGCAATTGCAGGAAGTGTCGGCAATCTTCCTAAAGTACATAATATGGATATTCAATATGCGCAGTCTGCAGTTTTTACTCCATGTGATTTTCCATTTCCCATAAACGGTGTTAAAACAGAAGCAACTCCAAATACTGAAATGATTCTGATCTCAGATGTGAATATTGATCTTCTTACAGAGCTGCATAACAAAGGCAGTGTAAAAAATCTAAAAGACAGGAGAAAGGATCTTTACAATATTAATAAATTAATATCTTAAAAAAATAATGGAATCCGAAATTAAAAATTTTCTTTTTAATCCGACAGTAGGAAAGATCGTAACGATATTTATCGGGACCGCTCTTATTTATTTATTGATGAAGTTTATAAAAGGAAAATTTTTATCAAAAATAAAAGAAGGTGACAGCCGATACCGTGCGAAAAAATTCGCCAATGTATTAGGATATTTATTTATTGTATTATTAATAACAATTGTATTCAGTGACAAACTGGGCGGACTGACTGTAGCGCTTGGTGTAGCCGGCGCAGGCATTGCGTTTGCACTACAGGAAGTGATCGGGTCTTTTGCAGGATGGCTTGCAATTATGTTTGGCGGATTTTACAAAACAGGCGACCGCGTTCAGCTCGGCGGTATCAAAGGCGACGTTATAGATATTGGTGTTTTGAGAACTACTCTGATGGAGATAGGTCAGTGGGTGGACGGAGATCTTTATAACGGGAGGATTGTGCTGATCGCAAACAGTTTTGTTTTTAAAGAACCTGTATTCAATTATTCAGGTGATTTTCCTTTTCTCTGGGATGAAATAAAGATACCCATACAGTTTGGCAGTAATTATGACAGGGCCAGGGAAATTCTTGAGAATGCAGCTGCACTGAGAGCTGATGAAATATCACTGAGGTCAATTGAAAAGTGGAAAGCTATGCAGCAAAATTACCGCCTCGAAGCAGCACAGACTGATCCGATGGTTTCAGTCGTTGTAAATGATAACTGGGTGGAATATACTCTGCGTTATATTGTGGATTACAAAAAACGCCGGGATACAAAAAGCAAGCTCTTTACTAAGATCCTTAATGATGTCGAAGCCGCAAACGGTGAAGTAAAATTTGCATCTGCCACTTTCCAGCTGGTCGAAGCTCCGGATTTTAACGTAAATATGAAAACTAAATCTTAAATATTACAGATTGGATATTTTTCATTTATTTTCTGTACTTATCGTCCTCTCTGCCGGATTCGCATATATAAATTTTCGATTTTTAAAACTACCGAATCCGATCGGACTGATGCTGGTATCACTAATATTTTCACTGATCATTATTCTGATCGGTCAGATATATCCGCCTCTGAGAGATCTGCTTACTTCCAATATAAAAAGTATTGACTTCAGTGAACTCCTTCTCGAAGGCATGCTGAGTTTCATGCTGTTTGCAGGAGCGATACATATAAAGTATGAGGATCTCAAAAGTGAAAGACTTGCAATATTATTATTCTCTACTGTAAGTGTAATACTCAGCACATTTATTGTTGGGTTAGTAACTTTTAAACTTCTGAATTTTTTCGGAATGGAAGTACAGTTCGTCCACGCACTTTTATTCGGAGCATTGATCTCCCCTACTGATCCAATTGCTGTACTGAGCATCCTCAAAAGCGCAGGAGTTTCAAAATCGCTTGAAACAAAAATTGCAGGAGAATCTTTATTCAATGATGGTGTAGCTGTAGTAGTATTCATAACAATTCTCAAACTTGCACAGCCCGGAGCCGAAATAGAATTTAACACTGTACTTACTTTATTCGGACAGGAAGCTATAGGTGGAATAATACTTGGAATGATCATTGGAGTCATTGGATATAAATTAATTGTCCGGATAGATAATTATCAGGTGGAAGTACTGATCACTCTTGCAATCGTAATGGGAGGATACACACTCGCACATTTCATTCATGTCTCAGGACCTCTGGCAATGGTCGCAGCAGGTGTCATCACCGGTAATCATGGAAAAGAATTCGGTATGTCTGCTGTTACTTCGGAATATATAGATAAATTCTGGGAGCTCATTGACGAAATTTTAAATGCCATACTTTTTGTGCTCATCGGACTCGAGCTGCTTATTGTTCAATCCAATTATACAATCTTCTTCATCTCCTTACTTCTGATATTTATTACTCTCATCACAAGATACATTTCAGTATATGTACCATCACTTTTAATTCGTCTCAAAGAAAAAATAACTCAGAGAACTTTATTTATCCTTACCTGGGGCGGACTTCGCGGAGGAATATCAATTGCACTGGCTCTTTCCATTCCTGCGGAATTCGGAAGAGAGATCTGGGTGACAATAACTTACATCATAGTCTGCTTCTCAATCCTTGTACAGGGAATGACAATCGGGAAGTTTGCTAAAGAAAAATAAAAAAACAATGTTCAATGTTCAGAACTTATTGTTAAATATTTCCCACATAATCTTAAGGCTTCATTTTTTATTCAGTAAAATCTCCGGGAATATTTTAAAACACTGACTTTTTTTTATTCTTAAAATACATCTGCAATTGGTGCTATGTAAGTATTCACGTATCATGGTCAAACCGGAAATAGATTTACCGGAAATTACTTTGAGTTCAGACCGAAGTTGAAAAGATTGTATCGAGCATCTGATCTCACATGAGGATAGATTCAGAGTTTTAATTACGAAGTATTTATCAATACTTAAAATAAAGCGAAACCAATTCCCCGGGATTTTTTTGACCCGGGGAAAATTTTATTTACAAGA
>DAORRV010000100.1:0-10392 GCA_035443185.1 Ignavibacteria bacterium
ACTATTTCAGCATTATCATTTTCATAGTATTTGAAATTCCATTAGTACTCAGTGTATAAAGATAAATTCCGCTGGAAAAATTACTGCCGTCAAACTCAACCGAATAACTACCGGCATTCTGTTTTTCATTTACTAATACTGCAACTTCATTCCCAAGCACATCAAATACTTTTAGATTTACCAAATCTTCACCCGTAACCTGTAACTCATAATTTATTATTGTCTTCGGATTAAATGGATTTGGATAATTTTGATATAATTTAAATTCATCAGGTATTAAATTAGAATTTACATTTATATTTGTCTTTGTTGATATACTCATAGTAAGTGCACTGTATGAAGTATTGCCAGTCTGAACATTACCGGCTAAAATCAATTCACCATTTGATGAAATAATTCCTTCATAAATATTTTCATTCAAGTTATTAACTGAATTAAAATTCAGGAGATCATTTTGATTACCTGCTGAATCATATTTTATAATTACAATATCTTTCAGCGTTCCTTGTCCGGAGGTGATGCCTGTTACAAAAACATTTTCATTTTCATCGATCAGAATTTTATTTCCTATATCAGTATTATTTCCGGCTCCATTGTAAATTGCAGACCATTTCTGAGTTCCGTTAGAATCATATTTAATAGTTACAATATCAAAAGTAGACTGGTTAATGAGAATTCCGGAAACTCCTGTTACGTAAATACTGCCGTCAGATCCTTCAGCTAATGAATTTGCAACGTCATAATATGTTCCCTGCTGATTATATCTGGACAGCCATTTCATCTCCCCGTCCGGATCATATTTTATTGTAATGTAATCATAAACACCTGAACCAATTCCGGGACTGCAGCCGGTTATGATCATGTTGTCAGATCTGTCCACAATAAAATCATGAGGTGTATTAAAACCACTTTTAGGTCCGTTATAAATCCTGTTCCATAAAAGATCTCCGTCGTGATCAAACTTTAAAGCTAAAGTTTTAGTATTATTACCGGTAGAATTATTATTATATCCTGCAATACACAGATTACCGTTTCTATCCATTTTCATTTTTAAATCATAATCATTTGTGTCCAGTCCTGAATTATAATATTTCACCCATTTGAAACTTCCGCTCGAATCATATTTTATAAGAGTTATATCCGATCCTGAAACAGTATGAGAAGTATTTCCGGATAAAAAAACATTTCCTGAATCATCTGTTACAACTGATCCTCCAAAATCATTTAAATTTGCACTGCCGCTGAATTCTTTGTCCCAGATCAGATCACCATCAGGATTATATTTTAACAATACAATATCTGTATTGACAGGAGTTTTTGTTACATATCCGGAGATGTAAACATTATTTGCTCTATCAATTGCAATCGAATTTCCTCCATCTGATAGATTTGCACTGCCGTTATAACTTCTCATCCATAAAATATTACCCGATGAATTAAATTTAATTATTTTTATATCTGAATAATTACTTAAATATTCGAATCCTGTTGTGTAAAAATTTCCGCTGAGATCTTCTGCAATGGAAAAGTTTGCATTTACATTATTGATCATACCGGGCTGAATGTCAATCCAGTGAAATCCAAGCTGACTGAATGCTTTTTCCGAACAGCTAAAAATCAGCAATAATATTATTATATTTTTCATGATAAGTTCTATAATTTTTAATATAGTCAGAGTTTAAAATCAGCAATGCTAAATTACTCAAATATAATTCTGGAAAAAATATTATTCTTACAAATGATTGTAATATATTATCATTTAAATTATTTCAGCAGAATCATTTTCATTGTTGTTGATATATCACTATAAGTCAATTTGTAGAAATAAACTCCGCTTGAAAAATTACTCCCGTCAAATTCAACCGAATATCTGCCTCTGTTTTGTTTTTCATTTACGAGTGTAGCTACTTCATTCCCCAATACATTAAAGATTTTAAGACTGACAAATTCACCGCTTGTCACATGAAGCTCGTAATTTATTTTTGTCTTGGGGTTAAATGGATTCGGATAATTTTGATTTAATTTATAACTGCCTGCATTTAGAGAATTATTATCTTCAATGCCGTCTATTATACCTGCATAAAAAAGTGTTGTAAAAGAATTTAATGTATCGCCAAATGTATTACCTGTAAGAGAAAATGAATTTGTAAACTGCTGTTTGGAAACTCCAACGGGAATATTGTCGCCTGTCAGCGAAGGAGAACGGAAGTATCTTGTCCAGTGTGTCGAACCATTCTGATTATAAAGCTTTGAGCCAAAGCAATAATATCCGGTTGTATCTAATGTTTTTCCGGTAACAAAAATACAATTAAAATTATCTATCACCATACATACAGCGCTGTCATTTCCGGATGCAGGTCCGTTAAAACTATTTGCCCATTGAAAATTTCCTGTTGATAAATATTTTACAATTCCATAATCACTCTTATTAACAGAATCAATATAAATGCTTCCTGTAACTACTACACTACCTGAATTATCAATTCCAATATCTGACATATAATCATTTCCATTTCCCGGACCGTCATAAGTCTGTGACCATAGCAGATTTCCATTCATATCATATTTCAAAATAAAATAATCAAAAGTGCTGCCCATTTGTATAATTCCGCCTACAGCAAAATTATTATTTTTAAGATCCATGCATGTCACAAAATTATTTCTTGGTACTGACGTTCCCCAGTTTTGCTTCCATAACACATTTCCTGAAGAATCATATTTTAAGATCATTGTCTGACTTATTCCTGCAGAGTCAGTAGTGATACCTGCTACAATCGTGTTTAAATTATCTTCAGATAATTCAATATTTACGGGAACATCATTAGTACTTCCTGCTAAAGTTGTATCTGTATAATAGCTGCTCCAAAGATAATTTCCGGAAGAGTCTATCTTTTGAGTAAGGATTTTGCAGGTTGAATCACCTTTTGAATATGATTTTGAAGTTGTATATAAAAACTTATTCCCAAAAAAATTATGCACTAATCCAATTGATACAGGAAACTGTTCTTCATTAACAGGTCCGTTGTATTCACTTGTCCAGATCTGTTCGCCGAATCCATTGTACTTTATAATAAACAAACTGCTCTTTCCTGCGCTGTCTGACCTTTTACAAAGCACATAAAACATATCCTGGTTATAGCTTGATTTAATATCAACAGGTTCTTCATTTTGTGAAGTTGAATAAATCACAGTTCTTACAGGCTGACCTGTCCACAAATTATAAAAGACAGTATGCACATCCGATCCACTGACCGGATTTTTAACTTTGCCTGTAACAGCAGTATTAAATTTACCCAAAGCAGTACCAATGCAGACTGCAGAATCAGAAATTATATACGAACTGTTCCATGATTTAAAAAATTGTGAGTAGGAAGTATTTGGAATGAATTGAATAAACAGAAAAGATAACAATACCAAAATGAATTGTAATTTGTACTTCATAAAAAAAATTTAAAGTTAGAAAAAAATTTTAGGATTTATTTCAGGTATATAAACTTTTTTGTGTCGACTAAAGCACCGTTTGCTACTAAGGAATAAAAATAAACTCCGCTCTGAAGTCCATTTACTTCAGGGTTGTATTTCAGATCATGGTTTCCTGTACTGAAGAATTGTTTATTTACAATATGTCCTTTTTCTTTTCCTAAAATATCAAAAATTATAACAGAAAGTGTAGCATCTCTTTTTAAGTGAATACTTATTGTAGTGGATGGATTAAAAGGGTTTGGATAATTCTGATCGATTGAAAAGTCTCCCGGAATTTCATTACTAATTTTAACAGCAGCTAGAACAGCAGAGTATGCATTGACAATACCCCATCCTGTCAGATTATCAGGTGGTCCTGTTTTGTCTGAAGTGTTAAGAAGAAGTTCTTTTACTTTTTGAGGTGTAAGAAGCGGATTAGCAGAAAGCATTAAAGCGCAAACTCCTGCAACCATAGGACAGGAAAATGAAGTACCTGTTCCAATATTTAGGTATCCAACATTTCCGGATCCGGGGAAAGCAGTATAAGTACTTAAGCCAAGAGCCATTACGTCAGGTTTGATCCTTCCGTCAGCAGTTGGTCCAACAGATGAAAATCCGATCCTTTGTCTGCCGAGAGTAACTGCACCAACAGTAATGACATTTTTACCGTCTGCGGGTGCACCGAGAGTATTATGATCCGGATTAAAACCTGCATTACCTGCTGAGGAAACAACTATGATTCCTTTACTTACAGCTATCTCTGCAGCAAGTGTGATGCGTGCAGTATTTCCGTCCATATCTTCCCATGTATAGGATGGATGAGGAGCATTAAAAGCCAGATATGTGAGAGAACTTGTAATAATATCTGCTCCAAGACTGTCAGCCCATTCAGCTGCAGCTATCCAGTTATCTTCTTCAAGAGGAGTTTCACTTTCAGTATTTTCGGTTTTTGCAAGAATGATCTCAGCGTCAAAAGCAGGAGAGATGAGCCAGCCCGGGTCGAATCCGCAAATCAGAGACAATGTCTGCGTACCATGTGCGCCGTTTCCCAATCTGCCTGTATCGTTTGAAACGATCGAATCACCGTTCACAAAATCATAACTGCGTAAACCTTTTTCCCTCATCCTGTCAAAACATGTATGCTGCAGATTATCAAAGCCCGCATCAAATGAAGCTATGAGTACATTTTTGCCGGTATATCCAAGATCATGAACCGGCGGTACATGAATTAAATTCGATTGATTTAAAGAAGGTCCGTAATTTATTACAGAAGTACTTACAGGATTATTGTCTGATTGCTCAAGAGTCTCACCATTACCGGAAATATCATTAGTTTTATGATATCCGGTATTTTTGTAAACACTTACAAGGTCAATTTCATTTATGAAACTCTTACCGGAGATCATACTAATCTGAGTTTTAGTTGCATAGCAGGAAACAGCATTGAACCATTTTGATATCTGCTTTATTTCTAAACCGAATTCTTTAAGTTCTCTTATATAGTCTTTATTAACAGGCAGGTCAAGATCATCTGTAATTTCAGAATTTTTAATTCTGTTCATTCTTCTTTGAATAGACCTCTTTGTTAAGTATGTAGAAATTTCTTTTTGTGAGTAATTATTTGAGACTTTATCTTTAAAAAAGATCCAGACAAGTTGTTTTGATTCTGAAGGTGAGTATTTTAACTTATTATCTAGCCGACTGCTAAGCTTATTCTCAAGCCCTGTTCCGAAAAAGATGAAAAACATTATTACGAAACAAATTGTGGCTGATGTAAAATATTTAGGGTTGTTTAATTTCATTTCTGAAAACTTATATCATAAATTATTTTGAATTTCCAGCAATTGGGAGAAAATGAGTTTTATGATTTTTATAATCTAAACCGATTGATCAATAAAAACAATACCTATTTTTAATTTAAATATTTTCTGATAAAAGCATTAAAATTTCTTATAACTTTTATTCAGATCCTTCGTTGAAATCACCATTATTTTTTTAATTAATTTATTATATAACTACTTATGAATCTACTTATTTTAGGAGGAACAATCTTCCTCGGAAAGCACATCGTAAATGCAGCTATAGAAAATGGTCATACTGTAACTCTTTTTAACCGCGGACAGCACAATCCTGAGTGGTTTCCGGATCTCGAAAAAATCAAAGGTGACAGAGATGGCGACTTAAGCGGTCTTAAAGGAAGAAAGTTTGACGGTGTAATAGATACCTGCGGATACATTCCCCGTATTGTCAGAAAATCTGCTGAATTTCTGAAAGACTCAACCGGACATTATACATTTATCTCCAGTATTTCAGTATATAACAATGATGATGTACCCGGAAGCAATGAAAACTCGGAGACAGGCGTAATTACTGACGATAATGTAGAAAAGATGACAATGGAAAATTACGGTCCTCTGAAAGTACTTTGTGAAAACGAAGTAATGGATGTCTTTGGAGAAAATTCTTCGATTGTGAGATCGGGGCTTATAGTTGGAGATGGTGATTTTTCAGACAGATTTACATACTGGATTCACAGGATCAGTAAAGGTGGAAAGGTAATAGTGCCGGTGAGTAAAATTAATAATGTTCAATTCATTGATGTAAAGGATCTTGCTGAATGGACATTGAAATTGACTGAGGAAAAAATATCAGGTGTATTCAATTCTACAGGACCGCTTGAGGCTCTATCTTTAAATACTTTTGTAAATAAATGCAAAGAATTTTCGGGAAGTGATGCAGAGTTTATTTATATGGATGAAAAATTTTTACTTGATGAAGGAGTCATACCATACCAAGATCTGACACTTTGGCTGCCGGAAGATTCATTTGGCATGAACAATGTCGATATTTCAAAAGCCAAAAATGCCGGCCTGAAAATCAGACCTTTGGAAAAAACACTGAAAGACACTGCAGAATATGATCTTACACGAGGTCCTGATTTTAAACTGCGTACAGGACTTTCTGATGAAAAAGAAAAGGAGTTATTGGAGAAGTGGGAGAGCAGATAACAGCAAATATTTGAAGCCTGTTAATATTTATAAAAACAAACATTAACCAGGAACGCTAACCCTGAAGATCAGGTTACCTGTGAACATCCTCCCACCTCCGGAGATTAAAATTTTAAAAACATTTTATTATAAAATTTTTATACCTATTTTTACAAACTCAATTAAATAAAAAAAATATATGTACAGTAAATTAACAAAATTTACAGGTGCTTTTTTGTTGTCTGTTTTGATGTGCTCAATATCATTTGCAGGTAAAAAAACATCTTATGATCTTTTCTCCATCGGTGACAATACTGTCAATACAGAAGTCACAAGTATAGTTGATAATGCAGTCTTTATGAATATCAATAAAGATGAACTTAAAAGGATCTGTGAGAACAGAGACCTTGAGATCAATCTATCCATGCCTTATGGCAATAATCAATTTACCAACCTTACACTTCAGAGATTTGATATCCTCAAGGCCGATGCAAAAATAGTTGCAAGGACTGAACGAGGTAATGAAGAGGTTCAGCTTGAAGATATTGCTGTCTCTTACACCGGTAAACTGAATGGTTACGACAATTCCCTGATCTCAATTACATTTACAAAAGAAAAAGTAACAGGACTTTTAGTTTCGGGAAATGATAATTTTATTCTCGGAAATATAAATGATAATGCTGGTAATGAAACTGATACCTACATCCTTTATAAGGAAAGTGATCTGAAAGTAAAAAACGATTTTAACTGTTTTACAGAAGATAATCTTTCTTCAACGCAAATAGAAGAAATGAGAAGTACTATCATCAGTCAATTAAATGACGCTACACCAACCGATCTTTACATTGCTGAGGTCGCTCTTGAGCTAGACTTCGCAACTTATAATATTTACGGAGGATCTATACAGAATACTACAAATTATGCTTTGGCACTTATGGCTGCTTCATCAGCTATTTATATGAAGGAAGTTAATGTGAAATTTATTATCCCTTATGTCAGAGTCTGGACTTCTCCTGATCCATATGTTGGAACGAATTCAAATACTTTGTTAAACCAGTTCAGAGCTGAATGGAATGCAAATCAACAGTCAGTTCAAAGAACTATCGCACATTTCATAACAAGAAGAGGCGGTGGTCTGGGAGGAATTGCATGGGTTGGTGTTTTATGTTCATCTGTAAACGGCGGTAACGGATACGGATTGAGCGGAACTGACGGTCCTATTCTACCACTTCCAACTTATTCATGGGACGTAATGGTAGTGTCACATGAGATCGGACATAATTTTGGTTCACCGCATACACACAATTGCGGCTGGGTCGGAGGAAACATCGACAGTTGTTATGCGGTGGAAGGTGGATGTTATACCGGTCCTCCTATTGCAGCAGTTGGAACTATCATGAGCTATTGTCATCTTAACGGTTCAATTAGTTTGACCAAAGGATTCGGTCCTCAGCCAAAAGCTCTGATAAGAGGAAATGCTGAGAACTCTTTCTGTATGTATGTTTCACCAAATGACCTTCAGGTCGGATATCCAAACGGCGGTGAATCTTTCAGAACAGGTAATTCAACACAGATATACTGGGGTACATCTCTGACAGGTAATTTAAATATAGAATTCTCAGCAGACAATGGTGCGACCTGGCAGACAATTCAAAATAATGTCTCTGCCACAAGTAGGATCTATGACTGGACTTTGCCTTATATAGGTACGACCTCACAGGGAAAGATCAGAATATTGAATTCAGCTAATCCCAATCAAGGTGATACCTGTGATAATTCTTTTAATATAATACTGTCTTATATTCCGTTTCAAATTGTATCACCTGTTACATTCACAAGGATCGAGACGACACCTACCGGTACTTCTCAGCACAGATTTGACTGGACAAGCACAGGATCTCATCCTTCATTCAGATATGGGGTAAAATTCAGAAAACTTGGCAGCACAGTTGATTATTTTTATTCGAGTGATAACGGCGGTGCAGATACAGCGGCAATTTTCACAAACAGCTTCCTTGACACTCTTGCTCAGCAGCTTGGAACTACAGGTGATTCTGTAAGGTGTTCGTGGAGAAGCTGGGCATACAACGGATTTGATTCAGCGCAGTCTTCAAACAGCGGTATCATTACTATTGCAAGAACAGGCGTGGGAATAAACGTGATCTCATCTGTCGTCCCTGATAAATATGAACTTTACAACAATTACCCAAATCCATTTAACCCGTCAACAAACATAAAATTTAATATTGCAAAATCAGGCATTACTAAATTGAATATTTATGATGCAGGTGGAAGACAGGTCAGTTCACTTGTAAATGAGAATCTGAGTCCCGGAAGTTATGAGTTCACTTTCAATGCAGCAAATCTGCCGAGCGGAGTGTATTTCTATACTTTAAATACATCTGATTTTACAGCCACAAAGAAAATGTTGTTAATAAAATAATATCATGAGATTCAGATATTAGATTAAAAATTTATCTTTATTTTAACAAAAACCCTGTGAGAATTTTTCTTACAGGGTTTTTTATTTTAAATTAATCTATCACTGAATCATAAGACTTTTCGCAATTGTCCTATTATTTTGAGATCACCTGCATCGAATTCTGATCTATATAATTTACAGTCGGAGTTGTTGCTGCAATTGACATTCTTCTTACCGGTGCGCCCGGAGTGAAGTCTGTTGTACTAAGATCAATTGCCGTGAGAGTCATATTATCATAAGTGCGGTAATAATATTTTTTTTCTGTAAGACCTCTGAATACCGCCCACTGTGTAATGTCACTGTCTCCTGTTTTTGGATCACGTGCAAGTCCATTTGGAAGATCGACACGGTTCATTAATTTCTGTCCGAGTATAAGAGCTTCAGTAGCGTCCTTTGGAGTAACGGAAGCAGTGAGAGCAAATACTGTCTGCACAAATCTCGAAGGCGGAGTCGGATCTCCGGGCATTCCGAATAATCCTGATCCCTGACCATTCGCAGGATAAGTGACTCCACCAACTGTAACAGGATTTGAATTGTCAGGTGACAGACTTATATAATTTCTTAAGTTTATCATGTGCCATTCGTAAGAAGGTGAATTTGTCATCACGCCTACAGTATTTTCATAGACAGTGAGTTTCCCTTCAATCCATTCGAGCACAATGCTACTACCGAATGAATCATGAATTACATAATGCAGCGGTACAAAATCATTTCCAAAAACAGAAAGAAGTTCTCCCCAGACTGTGATCTCAGTAAGTGAAGCTCTCACTTCATCAACAGTAGAATACTGTGAAAGCACCCACGCACCAAGCTGAAGATTTGATAAAGCTTTTTCATTCATCCCCTGTCCGACAGTTTCATATTTAGCAAAACCGGGGAGATACAAAGCGCCAAATCCAAGTCCCGCTTCATTCATTCCGTCCACTACGCAGTCAATCCCAAGTCCGTCAAGATATACAAATCCGTACTTTCCTGTCCAGCTTTTACCTGAAGGTCCGTCAGGTGCAGGAGATTGAAATGCTGATCCGCGCGGACGCATTACAAGACGTGAATCCATTGCCGCACCGAATTCCATCGAACGTGAGACAAGTACAGATCCGTCTTTTGCAATTACCCTTACATCAGTGCAGGCATTGGCTGTATTGTTTATTAATGAATTAGAAATAAACAGTATTGCTGTAAAAAATAAAGCAGTGAACAAATTTTTCATTTTTTGATTTTTTATTTGTAAAAAATAAATGCTTCCTTATTGTTTCCAGGAAGGTTTAAATAAGTGTTTAATTTTGATATAATTTTATTTATATAAATTTTTTAAAAACTGAAATTGTAATTAGCTGTTTTAATTTTATTAAAATACATAGTAAAGTTAAATTTATAAATTAATTTTTAACTCCCTTAAATAAAACCTCTGTACACGACAAAACTTTTGAATAAAAAATAAAAATCTGATCCAAAATTGTT
>DAORRV010000101.1:0-10341 GCA_035443185.1 Ignavibacteria bacterium
AAATATAAAACAGCAATACCAATTATTTAATAATGTTTATTAAAATTTTAAAATTATAAATTAACAGAAAGGAAAAAATCGTTTAATGAAAATTGCAATTGTAGGTACCGGATATGTAGGATTGGTAACAGGTACGTGTCTTGCAGATACAGGGAACAATGTTATTTGCGTTGACATAGATACGGAAAAAGTAGATAAGTTAAAAAACAATATCCTGCCGATATATGAGCCGGATCTTGATACTATTTTTGAAAGGAATGTCGAAGAGGGCAGACTCGAATTTACGACCGATCTGAAATATGCTGCCGATAACTCAGATATAATATTTCTCGCGCTGCCGACTCCTCCGGGTGAAGACGGCTCTGCTGATCTTTCATATATTTTAAAAGTCGCAGATGATCTCGGTAAGATCATTACATCTTATAAGATCATTATTAATAAAAGCACCGTCCCCGTTGGTACTGCAGACAAAGTAAGAGAAGCTATTTCAAAAAATACTGACGTCGAATTTGACATTGTATCAAATCCGGAATTCCTGAAAGAAGGACTTGCAGTGGATGACTTCATGAAGCCGGACAGAATTGTGATAGGTACGAAATCCGAGAAGGCAAGAAAAGTTCTTGAAGAATTATTCACGCCGTTTGTAAGATCGGGAAATCCAATTATTTTCATGGATGAGCGTTCATCCGAACTTACAAAATACGCATCGAATTCTTATCTTGCTACAAGAATTACTTTCATGAATGAGATCGCAAACATCTGCGAAAGGATCGGCGCTGACGTTGACCTTGTGAGGATTGGAATGGGAAGCGACTCGCGAATCGGAAAGAGGTTTTTATTTCCGGGTATCGGATACGGCGGAAGCTGTTTCCCGAAAGACGTAAGTGCATTGCATAAATCCGCCAAAGGAATGGATTACAATTTTGATATTTTAGATTCTGTAATGAAGGTGAATGAAACTCAGAAAACAATTATAGTAGAGAAGATCTTAAAATATTATAACAATGATATTAAAGGTAAGAAGTTTGCTTTGTGGGGACTTGCTTTTAAGCCTGATACAGATGACATCAGAGAAGCACCGGCTCTTTATATTATTGAAAAACTTCTGAATGCCGGAGCAGTAATTTCTGCATACGATCCTGAAGCTATGGAAAATGTGAAGAAGGAGTTTGGAGACAGAATAGAATTTGTCAGTAATAATTATGATGCACTCAAAGATTCAGATGCACTTATAATTGCTACCGAATGGACTGTCTTCAGAACACCTGACTTTAAAAAAATGGCTGACAATCTGAAAGAGAAAGTTATTTTTGACGGAAGGAATCTTTACGATCTCGCACAGATGGAAAAGCTTGGATTTTATTATGCAAGTATCGGCAGAAGGATCATTGATTCAAAAAAGTAATATGAATGTTTATTTTTATTAATAGAGTTATAAAAATTTTCAAAAATCAAAAACGAAAATAAAATATATGAAAGTCCCATTATTAGATCTTAAGGCGCAATACAGAACAATAAAAGAAGACATTGACAAAGCTCTGATCAGCGTCGCTGAATCACAGGGCTGCATACTCGGACCTGAAGTCGAAAAGCTCGAAAAAGATCTGGCAGCTTATCTTGACTGCAAATATGCGATCGGCGTTTCCTCAGGTACGGATGCATTACTCGTTGCGCTTATGGCAATTGACATAAAACCCGGTGATGAAGTTATCATTCCGACATATTCATTTTTTGCAACTGCAGGTGTAGTCAGCAGACTAAATGCAACTCCGGTTTTCATTGACTCCGATCCTGTTACATTTAATATCGATCCAACTAAACTCGAAGCACTCATTAATGAAAAGACAAAAGCAATTGTACCTGTTCATCTTTACGGGCAGTGTGCAGACATGGATCCCATTATGGAGATCGCAAATAAGCATGGACTTATGGTCATCGAAGACGGAGCGCAGGCAATAGGCAGTCAGTATAAAGACGGCAGAAAAGCCGGCAGCATCGGTCAGATCGGTTGCTTTTCATTTTATCCGAGTAAAAATTTAGGATGCTTCGGAGACGGCGGACTGGTCACTACCAATGACGAGACACTTTATGAAAGACTGAAGATCATGAGAGTTCACGGCGGTAAACCAAAATATTATCACAAAGTAATCGGCGGCAACTTCAGACTTGATGCAATTCAGGCAGCAGTATTAAATGTAAAATTTCCTCATCTTGATTCATGGACAGCAAAGCGTCAGGAGAATGCTGAGCTTTATACTAAATTTTTTAAAGATCACGGACTTGCAGAAGTCGAAGGCAAACTCGAATTTGATGAAAGAAATAAAGTTCTTCTCCCAGAACCTGTTTACAAAAAAAATGATCTGAAATATTATCACATTTATAATCAGTATGTTATCAGAGTTGAAAACAGAGATGAGCTTAGAAAGTATATGACAGAAAATGAAATTGGTTCAGAGATTTACTATCCGGTACCTTTCCATTTACAGGAATGTTTTGCAGATCTCGGATATGAGAAAGGTGATTTCCCTGTGTCTGAAAGCTGTGCTGCAGATACAATTGCATTACCGATATATCCTGAGCTGACAAATGAGCAGATCGAATTTACTGTAAAGACAATTGGTGATTTTATAAAAAAGTAATTTTATTTTTCTAAAACTGATATTTTTAAATAAACACAATTAATGAAAAAAGCTTTAATATCCGGTATCACCGGACAGGACGGAAGTTATTTAACAGAATTATTACTGGAAAAAGGATATGAGGTACATGGAATAATAAGAAGAAGCAGTTCATTTAACACAAAAAGAATTGACCATTTGTATGCGCAGAAAGATCTTTTAGACAAAAGATTATTTTTACATTTTGGTGATCTTGTGGACACAAGCAGTCTTAACAGATTACTCGAAAAAATTGAGCCCGATGAAATTTATAATCTGGCAGCTCAGAGTCATGTGAAAGTTTCTTTTGAAGTTCCTGACTATACTGCTCAGGTAGATGCACTTGGTACGCTGAGATTTCTTGATGCTATCAGAGAGACCGATCTGAGACAGGTGAAATTTTATCAGGCATCTACAAGTGAACTTTATGGAAAGGTGCAGGAAGTTCCGCAAACTGAATCAACTCCATTTTATCCAAGAAGTCCTTACGGCGTTGCAAAGATCTACGGTTACTGGATAGTTGTAAATTACAGAGAAGCTTATAATATTTTTGCATGCAACGGAATTTTGTTTAATCATGAATCTCCAAGAAGAGGTGAGACTTTTGTCACAAGAAAGGTTACACGAGCTGTTGCAAGAATTAAACACGGTCTTCAGAAAACTTTGTCAATGGGAAATATCGATTCGAAAAGAGACTGGGGATACGCACCTGAATACTGTGAAGCTATGTGGAGAATGCTGCAGACAGACACTCCTGAAGATTTTGTAATCGCCACAGGTGAGACACATTCTGTCCGTGAATTCATAGAAGAATCTTTCAGACATATCGGAAAGGATATTGAATGGAAAGGTAAAGATGAAAATGAAACAGGAGTCGATGCAAAGACAGGAGACTTACTTATCGAGATCGATAAAAATTATTTCAGACCTACTGAAGTAGATCTGCTCATTGGAGATCCGTCGAAAGCAAAGAAGATCCTTGGATGGGAACCAAAAGTTACATTCAAAGAACTTGTAAAGATAATGGTCGAAGCTGATTCCATAATGGTAGAAAAGAAAGGTTATTAATAATTGCCGATCACTGTCTCTGATACTGAGCTGAAAGGCGTCTTTTATATTGAACCAACATTTTTTCAGGATCACAGAGGGAAATATATTGAGACATATAATATTGATGATTATGAAAAGAACGGGATCACTGTAAAGTTTGTACGAGACGACATTTCCACATCTGTAAAGAATGTACTGAGAGGAATTCATTATGATAATAAGACATGGAAACTGATTCAGTGCATGTATGGTGAAATTTTTTTTGTAGTTGTAAACATGAATGAAAATTCTGATGAATATTTAAAATGGCAGTCATTTATTTTAAACAGTGAGACGCGTCATCAGGTACTTGTACCGCCGGGTTTTGGGAATGGACATCTGGTATTGAGCAATGAATGTATCTTTCATTATAAGATGTCGGAATATTATGATCCTGATAATGAGAAAGGAATTAAATGGGACGATCCGAAACTGAATATCAACTGGCCGGTTAAGGATCCGATACTTTCAGAAAAAGATTCAGCAACAAAATATTTATAGAATTATATCAACTAACTAAATTTTTCGGTAATGAAGATCAGAGAAAATTTTTTGTCACTGGCAGTTCCGGATATTTCCGAAGAAGAAAAAAAAGAAGTACTCGAAGCACTTGATTCGGGATGGATCAGCGTCGGTCCGAAAGTTAAAGAGTTTGAAAATAAATTCGCTGAGTATCATAATGTAAAACATGCAATAGCAATGAGCTCATGTACTACTGCACTTTTTATAGCTGCAAAAGTTCTCGGGATTACCAAAGGCGATTATGTCATAGTTCCAACTATCACATGGCAGTCAACAGCAAACATAGTCGAACAGCTCAACGCGACTCCCCTATTCTGTGATGTCGAAAAAGATACTTTAAACATTAGTATTAATGACATCAATGATCACATAAAAAAATACGGTAATAAAATAAAAGCAATTATACCTGTCCATCATTCGGGACTTCCGGCAGACATTGATGCTATTACAGAAATTTCTGACAAGCACGGAATACCTGTTATCTATGATGCGGCACATGCAGTGTTTTCCAGTTACAAAGATAAGATGATCGGACAATACGGTACCATGTCAACATTCAGCTTTTATGCAACCAAGAATCTTACTACAGGCGACGGAGGAATGATCACTACAAATGATGACAACTTAGCCGAACTATGCAGACTTTGGTCTTATCATGGGCTTCCAAAAGATTCATGGAAAAGATATTCGGCAGAGAATGCAAGTCCGCACGTGCAGAGTATCGTCCCCGGATATAAATTCAATCTCACGGATATTCAGGCAGCTCTTGGTCTCGCACAGATGAAAAGAAAAGATGATCTGCTTAGCAAGAGAAATTTTTTAGTCGAAAAATATAATGAACTCTTTAAAGATACTGACTGGATAGAAAGACCGGTATTTAAAACTGAATATGGTAAATGGGGAAATCATGTGTATGTAATAAAAATTCTGGATGATGACATTAACAGAGATAAGCTGATGCAGGAGCTGAGGAAATTTAATATTGGAACCAATCTGCATTTTTATCCGGTGCATAAAAATATTTTTTATGAAAAAAAGTATCCTGATGAAAAACTTCCGGTAGCTGAGTGGCTCATGGACAGAATACTTACTCTGCCTCTGTGTACCAAATATTCAGTCGAAGATCTGGAGTATGTAAAAGCTTCACTTGATCATATTTATGAAAATAAACTTGCCAACAAAACTGTTTTTGTTTAAAATTTAATTTATATTTTTTTCATGTCAAAAGTTCTAATCACAGGCGGCGCAGGAAACATCGGATCATTCATTGCTGATCAGTGCATTGATCTCGGTCATGAAGTTATTATAGTAGATAATTTTTATAACGGAAAGCACCGCAACATTTCAGAGCATGTCAAAAGCGGTAAGGCTGAGCTTGAAACTATTGACATCGGAAGTTATGAAATGGTGAAGTATGCTTTTGATAAACATAAACCTGAATACGTTTCGCATCAGGCTTCACTTATGATCCTTGATTCAAATAAATTTCCTCATAAAGCAATTGACACAAATATCACAGGTACATTTAATATCATTCAGGCATGTCACGATTTTGGAGTAAAGAAACTTACTTACGGTTCATCAGCGTCTGTCTATGGTGACCCGCGTTTCATTCCCGTTACAGAAGAGCATCCTTTTGACAACAGGACTTTATATGGAGCAACGAAAATTGCTAAGGAAGCTCTGATGAATTCCTGGGCATACTCTCTCGGAGTTCCATTTGTCGGATTCAGATATTTCAATATTTATAGCGAACGTCAAGGGCTCGGAGCTTTTTATACACAGGTTTTTCAGAAATGGATACATGCAATTTATAATGATGAAGAAATAATAATGTACGGAGACGGCGAGCAAACGCTTGACCTCGTTCACTCATCTGATGCTGCTCGTGCAAATGTACTTGCTCTTTTTAATAATGATGTAAAGAATGAACATTTCAATGTAGGTACAGGAATAGAAACTTCACTTAAGGAAATACTAGCACTGATTGAAAAAATGCTTGGTAAAAAAGCAAAAGTGAAACATATCGATTCGGATCCTCATCTGGTGAAAAGAAGATGTTCATCCATTGAAAAAATTAAATCCCGGCTTGGCTTTGAGCCGGAAGTTACTGTCGAAGAAGGCACAGGAAAATATATTAGTTATTTATTGGAGGGAAAGATCTGATGCTGTATGACAAAAAACATATTTATCTGAGATCACCTTTACGAATAAGTTTTGTCGGCGGCGGCACAGATTTAGAATCTTATTATTTAAATGAAGGTGCGGGACATGTTGTTTCTTCTACTATAGATCTTTATAATTATGTCTCTATAAAAGATATGTTTGATTCGAATGTAAGAGTTCATCACGCAGAGATCGAGACAGAGTCTATCACGAGCAGGATCAAGCATACTTATTCACGCACAGCTCTCGAACATTTCGGAATGTTCAAAGGAGCTGAAGTTATTCTTACATCTGATGTAATGACCACAGGCAGCGGGCTTGGAGCATCTTCAGCAATGATGAGTGCACTGATATCCGGCTGCAGCGCGATCAGAGATAATAAAATTAAAACTAACACAGAGCTTGCCGAACTTACTTATAAGTTAGAATCTGATGCAGGAACAATTGGCGGTAAACAGGATCAGTATGCAACTGCATTCGGCGGATTCAATTCAATTACCTTTGATAAAAATAATGTCAAAGTAAAAACAGTGAAAATATCAAAAGATAAACTTAAGCATCTCGAGGACAGAGTGTTCCTTGTATTTACCAATATGGCAAGAGAGATCAGTTCTATTCAGGCAGATCTCGGAAAGAATATTTTTGATGAATCAAAAAGAAAATATTTTTCAGAATTAAAAGATCTTTCATATGAATTCCTTAATACTCTCGAATCAAAGAACGGAAATCTCAATGAAGTCGGCAAACTTCTTCATGAAAGCTGGAAGTTAAAAAAATCCACTAATAACAATACATCAAATCAATTCATTGATCAGCTTTATGACATGCTGAGAAAAAAAGGAGTAACCGGCGGGAAGATCCTCGGTGCCGGCGGTGGAGGATTTTTGCTTGCTTATACACCTGACCCGAAATTAAAAGCTAAACTCAAGTATGATCTGTATCCAAACTTCATTGCACTCGACATAAAATTCAGTCCGAAAGGAACCGAAACATTATGGAAGAGTTTTTAGGAGTCCTTTTTTGCGGAGGCAGAGGGACACGTCTTGGAGAGATCACAAAATACATTTCGAAATCTTTTGTACCGGTTTACGACAGACCCGTTTTCAAATTCGGTCTTGAATTACTTACAAACTCTTCTAATATCAGCGATATAATAATTCTAACAAACGAAATGAATCATGACGCTCTCAGCCGTGAAGGCTACAAAACTTTACTTCAGGATGACAGCAAGGTTAATGACATGTTCACAGGCTGGGAATTTATCAAGGAAAAAACCGGCACAAAAGCAAACGGTGTGCTTGTACCGAGTGATAATATTATTAATGCTGATATAGATTTTATGATAAAAACTTTTGAAGAAAAAAAATGTGATCTTTTATTTTCACTGCTTAAGATCAATAACAAACAAAAGCTTTCTGAGATGGGAAGTTTTAATTTTAATGACAGAAAATTCCAATACAAAAATCCTAGCCCAGAACCTAATAGGGACTTCGGGGTATTAGCTCCCTATATAATCCGAAATAATTTTCAATTTAATTCCGATAACATTATTTTTGAAACTGATAATTCAGAAATACTTTTTTATGATGGATACTGGACAGATATAGGTGATGTGCAATCACTTGCTGAAGCTAATGCACATTTTCAAAAAGTCCGTAAGAAAAATAAATAACAGTTTTTGAAGATACTTATAAATTTCGCTTCCAAGCTGGGAGTCGATACTGTTTCAAGACTTATCGGATTTCTGACACTGCCGCTGATCACGAGAGCTCTCGGTCCTGATGGCTATGGACAGTTCACATATCTTTTTATCATTCTTTCTTATTTTGGTTTTTTTATTGACTTCGGATATCTTAACTACGGAACTAATAAACTCTGTGAAAAAGACGGCAACGAAAATGTCATCAGTAAAATAATTTCCTTACAGATAATCACTGCATTTTTCTCTTATATAATTCTAGTTGTAGTAGCTTATTTTTTTCTCGATACAGAAAAGTATATTTTGCTTCTGATTTTTTCCCTGACATTTATAACCCAGATCTTTTCTATCAAATATTATTATCTCGCAAAAAATAAATTATACTACAATTCTATCTCTGAATTCGCCGGTCAGGCTGTCTATGCTGCGTTGGTATTTACAGTTTTTGTTGCAAAGCCTGAAGTAATTACTCTTATCATTCTGACTATTTTTCAGACAGGCGTGACAGCATTATTTTTAATAATTCCTTTTATTAAAAAGCAAAAACTGAAACTTGATTTTAGTTTAAAGAATAATTTAAAGACGTTGAAAGAAGCATATAAACTGGGACTTGCTTCAAAAGCCGAAGCAGTGACCGCTACTTTTATCATTTTATGTCTGGGATTTTTTCTTAATGAAGAATCAGTAGGTATCTATAATGCTTCTTATAAAATTTATCTTATAATGCTGACAGTCGTGCAGGGAATGAGCTTTGCTCTTATGCCGAAACTCTTAAGAAATGTAAAGGATAAGAATAAAAATAATGTAAGTAAAATAAGTTTCATATTTTATGTTTTTTTGTCTTTAGGGATTGTACTTTCATTGTCAATGTTTTTATTTGCTGATACAATTATAATGCTGATGTTTGGTTCAAAATTTTTCGAATCTGTTTTAATTTTGAAATGCTTTTCTATTACAATATTTCTAATGCCGTTATGGATGTTCTTTGGCTTAGTGATTTTAGCATACAACAGATATAATTATCTTTTAGTAGTATCAGTATCGTCAACCATATTTTCGATTTTACTTTCTGTGACACTAATAAATATCTATGGAGTAATGGGTTCAGGATTTGTACTTCCTCTTGTTGCTTTTCTTACAATCTTTGTATGCTTATATTTTATTATAAAAATTTCTAAGAATGAAAATTTTTTGCTGCGCCAGATCTTTTCTTTTAACAGCGCTTTTAACGAAATGAAAAATTTATTTAAAAAATAAGAGTTTATTTTTAAAATAATATTAATGGTTTTAGACACCCGGATCTAACTTAAAAATTCAAACAAGTATAATTTGATCAGCGATTTAAATAAAGAACAGGAAAGCATCTCAAACTCCAATGTTGACTGGGGAAAACATTACGATCACTTTGAAATTGAAATGAGAGAAATGTATAAAACTATATCCGAACCGCAAAACAAAAGTCATTTTGAGATGCTGAAACAAAATGCAAAGCAATATCTTAAAGCGGATAAAGTTTTTTGTGAAATTGGATTTGGAGCAGGACTGACTTTGCGTTATGCTTCTAAATATTTTAAAAAAGTATATGGTCTGGATATTTCAAAAAGGAATGTGGAATATTCCAGAGAAGAATTTACAAAAGAAAACATTGATAATATTGAACTGTACTTTTCGGATCTGATGAAATTTGACAAAGATTTTGAAAGCAAATTTGATGTTATCTCTTTTATCCACGGACTTGAACATTTTTCAAAAGATGATTACAAAATCATTTTACAAAATTTAAAAAAATACATTAAACCCGGTGGTATATTTACAGGAGCATTGCCATTTAAAAATGATTATAACTTCAGAATGTGTCCGCACTGCGATAAAATTTTTGAAATTGACGGTCATGTATCAAGTCATGATATATTCTCATTGAGAAAATTATTTGAAGAAAATGGATTTGAAGTGATCTACATAAATGATTTTAATATACATTACGCAATGACAGAAGGTACATTACTCCAAAAAATTCACAGGGTTCTGCTTTATAAATTATTTAAGAGAAAATTTTTTACTCAGCTTGAATATATTGCGAAGCCAATATGACCCTTTAGAAATTATTATTGTATTATTCTAATCTTAAAATAGTTTTTAATTTACCCATCCTACTCTGTACACGACAAAACTTTTGAATAAAAAATAAAAATCTGATCCAAAATTGTT
>DAORRV010000102.1:0-10232 GCA_035443185.1 Ignavibacteria bacterium
TGTTACTTTTGAGCCTGCCCTCGAGTGTTCTTATCGGGGGTCGTTCAAAAAAAGTTAATAGAAAATAGTGAATCTTGAAAGTTGTATTGAATTGTTTTGGATTGATATGAAATTTTCTCAATTCAGCATTAAATTTTAGATTGTAAAAACAACCTGACTCATTTATTTTCCATGATATTTATGTCAGAATCTCATTTAGATAAAATAATCGTAAAAGGTGCGCGAGTTCATAATCTCAGAAATGTAGATATTGAGATCCCGCGTGACAGCCTTGTTGTGTTCACTGGCGTTTCTGGTTCAGGAAAATCTTCCCTGGCATTTGATACTATTTATGCTGAAGGCCAGAGAAGATTTATGGAAACTCTTTCTGCATATGCCCGGCAATTTATAGGCGGAATAGAACGCCCTGATGTAGATAAAATAGAAGGACTTTCACCATCCATTTCCATTGAGCAAAAGACCATTTCGCAAAATCCGAGATCTACTGTAGGCACAGTTACAGAGATCTATGATTTCCTTCGTCTGTTATATGCACGATGTGGGACGCAGTATTCTCCCGAGTCAGGGAATGCAGTAACCAGACAAAATACAGATCAGATTCTCAGCAGCATACTTGATAAAAAAGACGGAACAAAGATCATTATTCTTGCCCCTGTTGTAAAGGGAAGGAAAGGTCATTACAGAGAATTGTTTGAGGACATTGCTTCACAGGGATTTACGAAAGTTCGGATCGACGGTGAAGTAAAAGACATTACCCCTGGAATGAAAACAGAGCGTTTTAAAATTCATGATATTGAGATAGTGATAGACAGAGTTGCAGTTAATGATAATTCGAAAGCGAGAATAGCAGAATCCTTAGAAGCTGCACTCAGACAAGGTGATGGGGTGGTAATTATCAATGACGGAAATGAAGATAAATTTTATAATGAAAGATTATCAGACATTGAGACCGGCAGAAGTTTTTCAGAAACTGCTCCGAATTCATTTTCATTCAATTCACCTTACGGATGGTGCAATGACTGTTTTGGACTTGGAGAAAAAAAAGAAATAGACGTTGATAAAATTTTCCCTGACAGAAATCTTACAATTAATCTTGGTGCAGTTGAACCGCTTGGAAAGCCGCGTGGTACCTGGATCTATTCAATATTCAAAGGCATGATCGAGAATGAAGGATTGGATTTCGATACACCTATAATAAAAATGCCTGATGATGTCATTCAAAAAATTCTTTTCGGGTCTTCGGAAAAAGTTGTTTACGAACATAAGAATTCACAAGGCAGAGTAAGTAATTACAAACACAGATTTGACGGAGTTTTGAATTACGTTAAAAGATATTCTGATGATACTTCTTCAGAAACTATCAGACAGTGGGCGGAAAGTTTTATGACAATTTCAAAATGCAAAACCTGTAACGGTGGACGTCTGAAGATTGATTCACTCTGGGTAAAAATTGACAACAGGAATATTCACGATATCACAACAATGTCCATTAAAAAATGTCGTGACTTTTTTGAAGATCTTAATCTTGACGAAAGAAAAATGATCATTGCATCTCAGATCATTAAGGAAATTATCTCACGTCTCGATTTTCTTCTGAATGTAGGACTTGAATATCTGACTCTTGACAGAAGTGCAAGAACTCTGTCGGGTGGTGAAGCTCAGCGAATCAGACTTGCAACTCAGATCGGATCACAGCTTACCGGTGTTCTTTATATTCTTGATGAGCCTTCAATCGGACTTCATCAGAGAGATAATATCAAACTCATTGAATCATTAAAGATGCTGAGAGATACAGGCAACTCTGTAATAGTAGTAGAGCATGATAAAGAAATGATCGAAGCTTGCGATTTTGTAATTGATCTCGGACCCGGTGCAGGTGAGCATGGCGGTGAGGTTGTCGCATTCGGTCATCCTCAAAATTTAAACGGACATTCACTTACTGGTGATTATATCTCAGGTAAAAGAAAGATAGAAATTCCTTCAGTCAGAAGAGAAGGTTCAGGAAAATCAATTATTCTAAAAGGAGCTTCAGGTAATAATCTGAAGGATGTAACTTTGGAGATCCCGCTCGGAAAATTTATATGTGTTACAGGTGTCAGCGGCTCAGGAAAGTCTTCATTAATTAATGAAACTCTCTACCGCATTCTTTCAAAAAAATTCTATAAATCTCCTGATACTCCACTCCCTTTTAAAACGATTGAAGGACTTTCCATGAAAAAAGAAAAGTGGAGAGAAAAAATAATTGATAAGATAATTGAAATAGATCAGACTCCTATCGGCAGGACTCCAAGAAGCAATCCCGCTACATATACAGGTTTATTCACTTTTATAAGAGACATATATTCCAATCTTCCCGATTCAAAGATCCGCGGATATAAGCCCGGCAGATTTTCATTTAATGTGAAAGGCGGAAGATGTGATGCATGCGAAGGTGCAGGTCTGCAGAAGATTGAAATGAATTTCCTTCCGGATGTTTACGTCGTTTGTGAAGTTTGCGAAGGAAAAAGATATAACAGTGAGACTCTGGAAGTAAAGTATAAAGATAAATCAATTGCAGATGTCCTTGGCATGACAGTAGAAGAAGCTGTTGGATTTTTTGATGCTGTACCATCTCTCAACAGAAAGCTCCAAACTTTATTTGATGTTGGACTGGGTTATATAAGACTTGGTCAGCAGGCGACTACACTCTCGGGAGGAGAAGCTCAAAGAGTAAAACTTTCGACTGAACTTTCTAAAATTCAAACGGGAAGGACACTTTACATACTTGACGAACCGACTACAGGTCTTCACTTTGAAGACATTAATATGCTTCTGAAAGTTTTAAACAAGCTAACTGATAAAGGTAATACCGTAATTGTGATCGAACATAATTTTGATGTTATAAAAACTGCTGACTGGATTATTGATCTAGGTCCAGAAGGAGGTGAAGCTGGCGGTGAGATAATTGCAACAGGTACTCCCGAAGACATTGTAAAAAATTTTATGGAAACTTCTTACACAGCGAAATATCTCAAAGACGAATTAAAAAAATAATTACTTTCCTTTTTTCATATTTTCAATTTCCCTTCCAAGCTCGCTCTGCCAGATGCTGTCTATTTGTATCGCCTGATTAAAATCGTTAATTGCATTTTCAAAATCTCCGGTCTCTTTATAAAGAAGTCCCCTGTTATAAAAAGATATATCGTCATCCGGATTTAGGTCTATCGCATCTGAATAATCGTCAATTGCTTTTCCATATTCTTTAAGTTCCTGATAATCCGTTGCCCTGCTAAAATAAGCATCGACATTATTTTCATTTAGTTCAATTGTTTTAGTATAATCTTTGATTGCTTCTTTAAGCATGTCTTTTTTATCATAGACTATTCCCCTTCTGAAATAAGTCTCACTTTCATTTGGTTTAGCTTCTATTGCATTTGTAAGTTCTGATAAAGCTCTGTCAAAATCAAAATAAATTTCATAGATCAACCCTTTATAAAAAAAGGTTTCATAGTTTTCTGTTTCCATTTGAAGAATTGGATTAAATAATTTATTAGCCTCGTCAAAACTGTCAGCATAAAAAGCTTTTTTACCGGCTTCAAAATTTTCCTTTATAGTCTGTGATTGTACTATTTCTACAGATGATACAGCTAAAATAAAAATTGAAACTAAAATTAATTTCTTCATTACAAAACTGATTATTTATATTAATAAATTATTTTAAAACATTTTTTAAAAATCTTCCGGTATAAGATTTTTTTACCTTAGAGATTTCTTCAGGTGTTCCTTCAGCAATTATATATCCTCCTTCATCACCGCTTTCGGGTCCAAGATCGATTACATGATCAGCACATTTGATTACTTCAAGATTGTGCTCGATGACAACTACAGAATTACCTTTTTTAATCAACTCATCAAAACATTTAAGCAGTTTGGAAACATCATAAAAATGAAGTCCTGTAGTAGGTTCATCAAATATGAATAATGTCTTTTTTCCTTTTTCCTGAAATGTCAGATGATATGCAAGTTTCACTCTCTGCGATTCACCGCCGGATAAAGTTGTTGCTGACTGACCAACTCTGATATAACCAAGTCCGACATCTTCTAATACCTTAAGTTTTTTTACAACTTTTGGAAATGGCTTAAAAAAATTCACTGCTTCACTAACAGTCATATCAAGAACTTCGCTAATATTTTTTCTGATACCTTCATTGCCTTTTAATTTCAATTCAAGAATTTCATCTCTGTATCTTTTACCTTTGCACTCTTCACATTCAAGTACTATGTCAGCCATAAACTGCATCTCAATATTGATTACACCTGTACCTTCACATTTTTCACATCTTCCGCCAGATACATTAAATGAAAAATGTCCTGCATAAAAGTTTTTTCGTTTTGATTCAGAAGTATTTGAAAACGCTTCCCTGATCAGATCAAAAGCTTTAATATATGTGACAGGGTTACTGCGTGAAGTTTTGCCAATCGGATTCTGATCGATCATTTCGACTGCATTGATATATTTATCACCGGTTAAAGAATCATGCTCGCCGATCCTTTCATTATAAGTACCTTCGAGTTTTCTTTTCAGATCTCCGTATAGAATATTATTTACCAAAGTAGATTTTCCTGAACCGCTGACACCTGTTATACAAACAAACATATTTAAAGGAATCTTAACATTTACATCCTTAAGATTATTTTCTCTGGCACCTTTAATTGTAATAAAAAATGTTTCATCCGTTATTAGTCTTCTTAACTTTGGCAAATTTATTTTCAACTTTCCACTAAGATATTTCCCCGTGAGTGAATCTTTGCTTTTAATTATTTCCTCATAAGTTCCCTGAAAAATTTTCTCGCCGCCCTTCTCCCCTGCGAAAGGTCCCATGTCAACTATCTCATCAGCTTCCTTCATCATATCACTGTCATGCTCTACTACTAATACTGAGTTTCCAATATCCCGCAGAGATTTCATAATGTCAATAAGTTTTTGATTGTCACGAGGATGAAGTCCAATTGATGGCTCATCTAAAACATAGATTGAACCAACCAGTGATGATCCAAGTGAAGTGGATAGATTGATCCTCTGTGATTCGCCTCCTGACAGAGTATTAGATAGTCGGTCAAGAGAAAGATAAGTAAGACCAACATCATTTAGATATTTCAAACGGGAAATTATTTCTTCCGTTATTCTTTCTGAAATTTTCTTATCATATTCACTTAACTTTAGATTCTGAAAGAATTCATAAGCCTCTTCGATCTTCAACTTTACTATTTCAAAAATATTTTTTCCGGCGACCTTAATATAAAGTGCTTCCTTTCTCAGTCTGGCTCCCCGGCATTCGCTGCATGTAGTGAATGCTCTGTACCTGTTCAGCAGAACTCTGTAATGAAGTTTATAAGCAGCTTCTCTTTCTACCATTTTAAAAAATCTGTTTATGCCGATATACTTTTTACCGCCTTCAAAAATAAAATCCTTTTGTTTACTGTCCAGTTTATTAAATGGCAAATGTATATCCAGACCAAAGCTATCCGCTTCAGTGATCAGATCTGTAAGGTGCTTTGAATGTTTAGGTGTATTAAAAACATTTATCACTCCCCCAAAAACCGAAAGTTTCTTGTTTCCTATCACAAGATCCCTGTCTACATCCATGGTCCTGCTGAAACCCTGACATTTACTGCATGCCCCGTATGGATTATTAAAGGAAAAAAGTCTTGGCTGAGGATCTTCAAATTTAATTCCGTCAAGCTCCATATATTTATTAAAATACAGATCGGAATAATGATCACCGCTAAATTCCCTGATCGTCACATACCCTTCACTTTCTCTGTAGGAAAGTTCTATGGAATCATTTAATCGCGAAACAGATTCCGTGTCATTTGGATCAAACATCAGTCTGTCAAACAGCACAGTTAACTTCCATTTTTCCTCATCACCTTCTGCTTTATTTTTATTCCGAAAAAAATTCTTAACAAATTTCTTTTCATCAATCTCATTCAAATCTGTAATTTCATTACCTTCTATAATTCTGTAAAATCCTTTTGATTTAAGATCAGTGATAAGAAGTTTCAATTCTTCAGCGTTTTCCAATACAAAATCAGACATGACAAAGATCTTTTTTGGAAACACTTTTTCTGAAGCTGTGATCTCTTTTATAATACTTTCGGGAGAATCTTTTCTGACTTCTTTACCGCTGACTGGAGAATATGTTTTCCCTACCCTTGCAAATAGCAGACGCAGATAATCATAAATTTCTGTAGTAGTGCCGACTGTAGAACGGGAAGTCTTGATCTGAGTCTTTTGTTCGATTGCCATAGAAGGTGCAAGTCCTGACATAAAATCAACATCAGGTTTGTTCATCCTCTCAAGAAATTGTCTGGCGTAAGATGAAAGACTTTCGACATATCTTCTCTGTCCCTCAGCATAAACAGTGTCAAAGACAAGCGAAGATTTTCCCGAACCACTTACTCCTGTAAAGACAATCAGTTTATATTTAGGGATATTGATATCAATATTCTTAAGATTATGAACCCGCGCACCTTTTATAATAATGAATCTTTTAGGATCATTGTATATGTCTGAACCTGAGTCAGAGCTTATGAATGCCGACTTTACTTTAGACTTTTTAATATTGCCTTTACCATTAGAAATAACAGTATCAGCAGTTTCTGAAGACTTTACAGACTTATTTTTAGATTTGGTTTTTGCCAATGAGCTTTATATAAAACGTTTAAATTAATTCATTCACCAATCAATTTCAGTCCAAATTTCACTACTGATTCTGGAAAATCTCTAACACTGTAACAGAGAATTAATAAATAGATAATTCGAATGAGCCCGAAACGAAATTTTAATTTTCATTAAAAACCCCTTTTTATCTGAACTTATTTATGAATTACTTTATTTCACAATCTTAATTACATTTTACAAAATAATTTCACATTGCACAAAATCATATATTTAATACTGCTAATCATTATTACTGCTTCCAGTCCGGTACAATCACAGGAATTATATATAGTATCAAAAGCTGCTGCCAATCTTTCCAAAGACAGAATTGAATTTAGAAACAATGTCATGAGCTATGATAATTTTCAGTATTATCATAATTCATTCGAGATCAACTATGGCATACTTGGAAACCTGACATTGTACAATAATGTATTTTATTCAACTGAGACCAATACTGATTTTTTTGGGAATTATCACGGTGCGCTCAGATACCGATTTTTAAATTTTGATAAACCAAATTCACACTTCCGGACAGCTATTCAGTCCGGTGTAACAATACCAGTCAATGCTCAGCCCATCGTAGGAGATCAGATAGAATACGAATTACACCCGGGTCATGTAATTAAGCTTTATAATTTCATAGAAGACATTACAGTGCCTTCTGTAGATTTTCATACAACCGATAATTACACTATTGATAACAGCATCATAGGCACATACTTAATAAATAAATTTTCAGCGACAGGTGAAATGGGTTATAATATTAATGTTCCGAAAAAAGATTTTAAGTTCGGAAATTACTTTAACTGGGATCTTTCATTTGGTTACCTTGTCCTACCTAAAGTTTATAAAAGTTATGATGATGTAAATTTAAATATCTATTCTGAATCCAAAGCTTATTATTTTGAAAAAAATGAATTCCTGAATTCTCCCATCATAAACTCCGGAGGATTCAGACTTGATACATACATTGGAGTTCAGGCAATATTTCTTTCTTCCATTATGGCAGAACTTTCATATAAAATACCTATCCATACAAATGAATATGCTGAAATAAATTTTGGTAACCGTACATCAGCCCTGCTTATAAGCTTTAGGTATCTTTTCTTTCTCTGATAAAAATCACTAATTAATTTTGTAAATCCGGAATGACACGGGAAAAATTTTATTTGATTTTGCTTTATATTCTGATCACCGGATCTTTATTTTCACAAGTCCCAGTCTATAAAGATTTTCCAGTACATGAAATTGAAAAACAGAATTTTCTCAGAAATTCACCTTATATAAATTCCTTTTATCAGAGCGATACAAATATAAATATTACCTATTATAAACTTGATCTGAATATTACTTATCAGCCTGATTATCTTACCGGCATTGTTTCAATTCAATTTGCAACCAGAGTCAATTCATTAAAGCAAGTTTTCTTTGATTTAAGTAATAACATGACAGTAGATTCTATAATCATTCAAAATACTGTTCAATCATTCAGCCACGTAATGGATAAAATACATATCACGCTTCCTTCGCAATTGAATAACGGTTCTTCAGAAATAATTAAAATCTTTTACAAAGGAATTCCAATTCCTACCGGTTTCGGAAGTTTTATTTTCGGATCTCATAATAATGGAACGTCTCCCGCGATCTGGACACTGAGCGAACCCTTCGGTGCAAGTGACTGGTTTCCCTGTAAGAATTCCCCTGCTGATAAAGCCGACTCTTCCGATGTCATAGTGACATGCAGTAATACACTTACCGCTGTATCAAATGGAAATCTCATATTGGAAACAGACAATGGTAACGGCACAAAAACTTATGGCTGGCATAATTCTTATACTATTGCAGTCTATGTCATTTCACTCGCTATCGCAGATTATGCACAGTATAACAGCTTCTTCAGATATTCACTAAATGACTCTATGCCGATTTTCAATTATATCTATCCTGAAAATCTGGACGGATTAAAAAGTCAGCTTGATAAAACCGATAATATGCTTGAATTTTTTTCGGATGTGTATGGACTTTATCCGTTTATAAATGAAAAATACGGACATGCAGAATTTGGTAGGATAGCGGGAATGGAACATCAGACAATCTCATCCATGGGAATTTTTAATGACAATATAATGGCGCATGAACTTGCGCATCAATGGTTTGGCGATAAAATTACCTGCCGCACATGGGAAAACATCTGGCTCAATGAAGGTTTTGCAACTTATGGTGAAGCCTTGTATAATGAATACATCTATGGACAGACGGGCTATGATGAATTTATTAAATACAGAATGGCTGATGCAAAAAGAGCAGTCGGCTCTGTTTATGTACAGGATGTAAATTCTGTTGCACAGATATTCAGCGGGGACAGGAGTTATGCAAAAGGCTGTGTGGTACTTCATATGCTAAGAGGAGTTGTTGGTGATCAGAATTTTTTTGATATTCTGAAAACTTATTCTGCTGATACAAACGTTGCTTACAAAACTGCAGTAACTGAAGATTTTAAAAGAGTAGCTGAATCAGTCTCAGGAATGGATCTTAATTATTTTTTTAATGAATGGATCTACGGTGAAAATTATCCAAGATATATTGTGGACTGGACTACAGAAGAAATTAATTCTGCACAGTATAATGCAACCTTTAACATTCTTCAGCAGCAAAATACATCTCCACTCTTTTTCACAATGCCCGTGCAGATCCTGATCAGTTTTCAAAATAAAGACACGATAGTCACAGTGTTAAATAACTCGCAGTATCAGTCATTTACATTTACTTTCGGCAGTAAACCTCTGAGCTTTAAAATTGACCCTGATAATTTAATACTGAAAGAAGTCAGAGGCGAAAACATAATCCCTGTTACTTTTTCTCTCGGACAAAATTATCCGAACCCATTCAATCCTTCTACAACAATAGTATATCAGCTAGGCAGACCATCAAATGTAAATTTTGTGATTTACGATATCACAGGCAGAAAAATATTAACTTTGCTTACTGATCAGATTCAGCGGGAAGGTGTTTACAAATATGAATTCAATTTTGCAAATCTTTCCTCCGGTGTTTATTTTTATTATTTAACAGCTGCCGACACAAAAAACAATAACTTTTTATTTGAAGATACAAAGAAAATGATCCTGATCAAATAATTCCTGTTTCACACAGGACACAAAGATTCAATTTCAAATTTCATATTACATTTTTATAATTTGTGAATACTTGTTAATCATATTCCACAAGCTCTCTATATGCTATTCCTGTATACTCTGTCCAAAACGAAAAAAATGTCTGTCGTCGCACAACCATCATGTTGCGTTTTCTATTGTTTTCGTTGGCTAAATCGCCGTGGCGAACTGCAGCAACATTAAAAAATACATTTAAAAATTGGTTTTCGGACATCTTTAACGTGACGGATTTTTACTTTATTACTTTAATCATTTTATAGAAAGAAGATAAATCCGAGATAAGTAGAAATCCATTCCGTAATATTGTTAAAAGGTTTGGAATGAGTTGTCTGCAATTAGAGACCAACAAAAAA
>DAORRV010000103.1:0-9741 GCA_035443185.1 Ignavibacteria bacterium
CTGCTTTTGCCTGTTTTTCCATCCAGTCAAGAGCTTTTTCAGTGATCTCTTCATCTATGGTTTCCATTCTTTTCATAGTCAAAGGACCTGTATCTTTTACAGTCTGTTTGCCGATCTTTCCAAAGCGCGGATCTATAGTAGCATCATCTGTATCAGTTGCGAAACAGTGCATGACACCTCTTGGTCCGTACTTCTCTTTGAATGCAGGATCTTTTGGATAATCCGGAAGTTCCGGTTCTTCTTCAGCATTAAGGTGATACAGATTTCCAAAGAACTCATCGAATCCGTGAACTGTAGGTAGAAATTCATTCCTGTCTCCAAGATGATTTTTTCCGAACTGTCCTGTAGCATATCCCAGGGGTTTCAGTAATTCCGCTATTGTTGGATCTTCAGCAGAAAGTCCAACTGTCGCTCCGGGCATTCCTACCTTTGTCAATCCCGGTCTTACAGGATTCTGACCTGTGATAAAAGCACATCTTCCGGCAGTACAGCTTTGCTGTCCGTACCAGTCCGTAAAGGTTGCACCTTCTTGTCCAATTCTGTCAATGTTTGGAGTCTGATATCCCATCATGCCTTTGCTGTAATGACTGACGTTCCAGTATCCAATGTCATCACCCCATAAGATCAGGATGTTTGGTTGTTTTGTAGCCATGATTATTTATTTTTTTGGTTTTTGAATTCCGGATAGTTTTAAATAATGCCGGTTAAATTTTAAATACAAATTTGTTAAATCCAATTTATTAAAAATTCAAATATAAAAATCTGAGAATCAATCAACTTCCCTTTTTAATAAAAAGTGATACTATTCTATCCACAATGCCTCTGAATATTAGATAAGGTAAAATTGCAAGAAAGAAAGCAATCTTTAAAACTTCAAAAGGATGTACAGTCTTAAATTCAATTATCTCGAATATTATTTCCATAACTGCAGCAAGTATAAATACTTTACCGACATTTTTCCATATTTCTTTTAAAGCTGTTTTTCTGTCAACTTTCCCCAGTATAAATCCTTCCAGGAAATGAGGGTTACCTGCTTTTGCATCTTTTACTCCCGCTATAATCGCATATATCAGAGACATAGCCGGCTGAAGGAAAAGCCTGAATGACATTGGTCCGTCATGACGGATACCGACATTGTTCAAAAAACTATTGATCAAATCTTCCATAATGAATTTATTTTTTACAATTTTATATACTTTGAATTTTTACTTCTATTAAAAAAAGTGTGACACTTTAAAAAAAACCATTTTAAAAAGTGCCACACTGATATTTTATATTTTATATTTTAAATTTAACATAACAAATTTAAACTATTAACTATTAACTATTTACTAATTACCGGTACTTCCTCGTTTTGCCATAGCTTGCTGAATATGTTGTTTAACCGCATCAAGATTGAAACTTGCTGCTGCCTGCATCGGTGGAAATTCAAGTGCAGTTTCAGCTAATTTTGCTACCTGCTGCTGAACAAAGACGAAACGCCAGAATTCATAAGTGAACCATTCACCGAAATACATAGAACCATCCATTCCCATCTTTTCAAACGGATCTAATCTCAAATTAACTAATCCCGGCCAGTCTAATTTTACTTTAGGTCCAAACCATCCCTGAGGCTGGTCGATAAATGTATATTTCCAGTCACCAATCCTGACTGCAGCCAGAGTGCTCTCTGTAAAATAGAAGAATTCTTTTCTAGCAGATTCCCCTCCGGATAAAAGAGCTGTCTGATCATATCCGTCAAGATGGACTTTGTAATCTTTTCCATTAAGAGATTTACCAGCTATTAAATCAGCAGCGATATTTGAATTTCCTGCTGCACTGACAAAAGTTGGAAACCAGTCCATTCCTGACATTACTCCATTGATCACTGAGTTTGGCTTAACTGTTCCCGGCCAATGAACAATACATGGAGATCTGAATCCGCCTTCTGTTCCCATTCCTTTAGCACCTTTAAATGGTGATGTTCCACCATCAGGCCAGCTAAAGCTTTCAGTACCATTATCTGTAGAAAAGACGATAATAGTGTTTTCTGTGAGACCCATATCATCAAGTTTCTTAGTCACATGTCCAACTATATCATCAAGCTGAGACATACCGGCTTCCTGCAAAGACCAGGAATTTTCAGAAGTTCGAAGGGCTTCATACTTTGGAGATAAATGTGTTACCACGTGCATGCGTGTAGGGTTAAGCCAGCAAAAGAAAGGTTTATCATCTTTTACAGCTTTGTCAATAAAGTTTTCTGCATGTTCAAGAATTACATCATCTACGGTCTCCATATTTAGTTCGATTCCATCTGTAGGATGTGGAGGAAGAGGACCTTTATCCTCAATTTTCTGCATTCCTACTTTTCCCCATCTTGGATCTACTGTTGCATCATCAGTATCAGTAGCCCATGTATGTAAAACATTTCTTGGACCTACTGTGTTTTTTAATTCCTCCGGATAATTCGGATGGAAGGGATCTTCCATTGCATCAAGATGATAAAGATAACCAAAGAATTCATCAAAGCCGTGAAGTGTCGGGAGATATTCATTTCTGTCTCCAAGATGATTTTTACCGAATTGTCCGGTAGCATATCCCAATTCTTTTAAAGCGGTTGCAATAGTAGGTGCTTCAGCAGGCATACCTACGGTAGCTCCTGCCTGACCAACGGTAGTAAGTCCTGTACGGATAGGAAGTTCACCGGTAATAAAAGAAGCTCTTCCCGCAGTACAGCTTGCTTCTGCGTAATAATCTGTCAAGATTGCACCACCAGATGCTAACTTATCAAGATGAGGTGTGCGGCCTGCCATTACACCTCTGTGGTACGCGCCGATGTTCCACATACCGATATCATCTGCCATAATGAACAGAATATTCGGTTGTTTTGTGTTTGCCATTTTCGTTTTTTTTTTAGTTAGTAAATATGATTAATATATTTTTGAAAAAAAAATTTTCATTCACGAAATAAAAAGTAAGTAAATTGTTGATTTTTACTAAGGGTAATTATTGTATGATAAATAAAATTTAGAATTTTTAAATAGATTGAAACTGGAATGGGATAAAATTTGATCCTTACTAAATTTGGGGGTTAATATAATAGTAAACAATTAACTATGATCTAATAACTTTTTTCCATTCAATTTCTAACAAAATAATTTTTATCACTTTTACAATCAAGTATTAAAATAAAATCTAAAAATAAATTTATGTAAACTAATATATATTTTTAAATTAAAAATTTATTATCATTATTTATCTATTATTCAAAGGGTGTACAAATAAAACTTTATTAAGTGCAGTAATTTGCATCACAGATTTTTTATCCGGTAAACCTGCGACCAAAGCTCAAGATTGAGAATTCTCCAGTAGGGGAATGACGGATATTTTTCTTTTGAATTAAAAATCTTTCGGATCTTCTCAGCATTCCATATATTTTTATTATTGAATGAAGAGGAATTTAAAATTTCATTTACGAACTTTACTGAACTCTCCTCGCCAAGCCACTTATCAAACGGAGTCATGAATCCAATCTTGCGGTGATTATCGATCACTGATGACGGCAGCTTATCTTTGAAAAGTTCGCGGAGAATCTTCTTCGTAACTCCGTCATGAAATTTCATTTTTTCAGGAATTGAAAATGCCAGCTCCATAATTCTGTAATCTATGAAAGGCGATCTTATCTCGATCGAGCTCTGCATGGAAGAGTGATCCTCATAATGTAGTATCTGCCCAAATCCCTGAAATGCTATATTATTTTTCATATATGCACTGAGATTATCTCCGTTAGGGCTGTTGAATCTTGTGTCGGGAAAATTCAGATAATTGTCATTATAAAGTTCATCAGAAATTATCTCACGGGTTTTTTCAATATTCTTCGATCTGACAAGTGACGCCTGCCTTCTGCCTACAAATGCTTTTAGTGTCTGGCTGATGAGCTGAACATAACTCATTTCTAATTTTCTGTTTATAGAATTTAGTTGCGGTAAAAATTTCCCGGGCTCACTAAGGAGTCTGTCAAGCAAAAAATATCCGGCAATGTATCTTCCGTATCCGCACCACGCTTCATCCGATCCCTGCCCGTTCAAAACTACCTTCACATTTTTATTATGTATCTCCTTCATAAGTTTGTAATGCGCAAAGCTTGTCGTACTGAAAACAGGTTCGCCCATTCCATAAATAAAATCATTAATCGATGAAGTAAGATCTTCTCCTGAGGGAGAAAGTTTATAGCTGTCAATATGCCGGCATCGTGAAATAATTTCATCTATCTCTTTTGTTTCATCAAATTCATAACCGGGAAATACAGCAGAGAAAGCCGAAACATTTCCGTTTGGAAGGTTACCTGAATCAATAAGCTCATCAGTGATCTTCGTGATCACACCTGAATCAATGCCGCCGCTGAGCAGTATCGATACAGGAACATCACTTCTGAATCGGATCTTAACGCTGTCATATAAAAGTTCTTTGAGATTTTCTCTGGCATCCGAGTTGTCGGGATTAATATATCCAGGAAAATCCCAGTACTTCACAAATTTCAATTCGGAATTCTCCAAATTTACTATCAGGTTCGTCGCAGGTTTAAGTTCATTCACATCCTTAAAAAAAGTATTACCGTCAGTAGTTCTGTATCCGTAAGCGAGATATTCATAAACCTTTGCAAGGTTTGCTTCATGGATTTCCTTCACTTTTAGAATTGCTTTTATCTCACTTGAAAAAATAAATTCATTCTCATCTTTATAAAAATAAAACGGCTTTACACCAAACCTGTCTCTTGATGCAAAAAAAATATTCTTCTTAATATCATAAATTGAAAATGCCCACATTCCGTTAAATTTTTTGACGCAGTCATATCCGTATTCTTCATAGGAATGAATTACAACTTCGGCATCACACTCCGATCTGAATATATGTCCCTTACTTTTCAGATCAGAAATCAGCTCTTTGTAATTATAGATCTCGCCGTTATATATAAGTACTACAGACTTGTCCTCGTTAAACATAGGCTGTGCAGCATTTTCCGAAAGATCAATAATGCTGAGTCTTAAATGTCCAAGAGAGACAGGATAATTTACAAATACTCCGTCACCGTCAGGTCCGCGATGGGCAATAGCTTTATTCATCAGACCGATCCGAGAGATATAAAAAGTTTTATCTTCCTGAGACTGATAATTATTAAAATACAATATGCCGTTTATGCCGCACAAAATTATTTTCTGCTGATCATTTTATTTATGAAATTCCTTAATGTATTATCTAAAAATTTATATGTGCTAATACCGTTCATATCCCATGTGAAATTATCTGAGACAATAATTTTACCTTTTTCTGACATTTCTTTCATTTCAGATCTGTTATTAGAAAGATCTTCAATTGCTTTTGCCAGTTCATATTCATTTTCTGGAGGGACAAGAATAACAGGATATCCCAATGCTTTTAATTCCTCCGCACCGCCATTTCCATGGCATGAAATAACGGGAACACCTTTTGCAAGAGCTTCAGTCATTACAATACCGAATGCTTCAGGAAAACTCGGCAGTATAAATATATCAGATACATCAAGCTCTGCACCTATGTCTTCATGAGACAAGGCACCTTTGAAAAATACTTTTTCCTTCTGACCGATGGAGGTTGCTAAATCCATATACTCATTTTTAAAAACCCCGTCACCAATGACAGTAAGTTCAAAATCTATTTTCTTATCAAGTAACGAAACTGCTTTGATCAGTACATCAATATTCTTTCTTTTTTCAGTAAGATGGCTGACGCAGATGAGTCTTAGATTATTATTGTCAAAATATTTTTCGGTAATAGACACGTCAAAATTCTGTCCGAGATGAATTACTTTAATTTCACGCTCAGTTAATTTTTCATTAACCAACTGCTTCTTATTAAGACCACTGTGAACAATTATTTTATCGGCACTTTTAAAAACCTGAAGAAACTGAGATGCTTTATCTGGAAAAAGTTTTTTTAATGTTGGGATATCTTCATGATGATCTATCACAAATGGAATATTAAGTTCTTTGGTAATGCCTGCAGTTACCGGAGCCCAGGGGCGAATCCAGTTACAGTAGATGAGATCAGGATTTTGTTCAGTGATAAGTTTTTTTAGTTTATTATAAAAAAAGAAATTTATAAAAGTATTATCAGCAGATTCAAAAAAAGGTCTTGGCAGAGAAATGTATCCAAAGTAAATTACCCTCAAATTGCCTTCACTGTAATCAGAAGTATCTTTAATTCCGCTTAGCCAGTTATTAAAATTTTTAAATAATCCTTCGGAATCTCCTGTCAATATTTCACGACCTGGCATATACCTTAGCGGAACTATCATAACTACTTTGCAGTGTTCGGAAAGAGCTTTTGCCTGTCGATAAACAAATTCACCTGTGAAAGGTTTGTTTTTATTTGGGAAGCATTCTGATATTTCGACTATGGTTTTCAGATATTAATTTCTTTTTTAAGACACAATTTTAACTTCATTTCTAATATTCATTTACTGCCGACAGCAACCAAACTCAAACTCTTTCCGCAGGCTGTGAGGGTTTTTCTTTGGCCGTATAAAATAAATCTAACATTTTATTTCCCCATCCTACATCCGCAAAATTAATATATAAATTTGAAAACTTGAATCTGCGATAGTAAGAACCTTCACCGCTTGCGGGCAGGGTGGGGTGGGGTTTTCAACTGTCTAAAGAATCAAGAATATTTTTTGTTATGGTTTTTAAAGTATATTTTTTCATAACAAGCTCTCTTGCCTTCTTTGTCATATCTATCATTTCGTTTTCATTCTTTAGAAAATATTCCGCTTTGTCTTTAAGTTCTTTTTTAGATTTAAAACATACGACTTCTCCATCCGGAAAAAAGTTATCAAAATCCTTTTTGTATTCTGATAAAATAAATATGCCTGAAGCAATTCCGTCAAAGATCCTTGTAGATACGCCGTTTATTACACCTGAATTAACAACTACCGGGTAGATCTTTGCACAGTTTGAAGCAATGTTTACTTCCTTTGCTGATAGGGGAATATTAGTAAAATGTTTTTCGAGTTTTGGAAAATAGGGGAACAGCTCATACCATAATTTATCACCGAATATTTTCATATTGAAATCTGAGAGTTCATTTAAAACAGCAGCTCTTTTAATTCCCCATGCATTTAAAAAATAACCTGTGCCGACAAATAAGATATCGGTCTGGTATTTTTGCAGTTGATCATTTGAAGGAGTAAAAGGAAAGAAAGTATTTTCATCTGTACCAACCGGAGTAAAGAAAATTTTATCATCACTGATATCAAGCATTTTCAATCCGTCTATCCATCCTGAATCCGGAGTAATAATCAGGTCTGCATTCATAACCGTAAGTAGAAAAGATTTCTTTGAGGGATATAAAATGTTCGGATCATCACCCAGGAATACGATTACTTTAGTGCCGTTATTTTTAATGTAATCGAGAGTGTCCGGCATGACGAGACAGTCATTATAAATAAAAATATGAGACGGCTTTTCAGATCTGTATTTTTTTAAGATCTCATCATTAATTATTTTGATGAATTTATTTTTTATAGAGTTATCAAATCTTCTGGGAAGTCGATGAGAATAGACATTCAGCTTTCCCCAGTAATCCGGATAGAAATTATGAATATTATAATAATTAACATTTTTACCGTGGAAGCGGAGTGCTTCAGCGAGATAAAATTCGAGCGGTCCGAGATCCTGTTCTCCGAGCACCCAGTAAAGATTATGCTGCGTAATTGTATCCGGCTTCTTCAGTTGAGTCTTCCTGTTTACTTATATTATATAATATATTTCCTATTGCCATGAGAATCGCACCGGTGGCATTGAAATAAAACATATCAATACTGAAAATGCTCATAAAAATTATCATAAGCATAACGGATGCAAGTGAAACGAAAAGAATATAATGTTCCTGAATAAAAGGTTTGATATTTTTATAATACTGATAAAAGAAAACTGAGAATAAAAATATTCCTGACGTTCCGAATATTGTAACAATATTGGGAAATCCAAGATCATTAGTAACAAGATTTCTGGAAATCGAAGAAAAACCGGTACCGAACAAAGGATACTCTGACCAGATACTTATCATTTGAAAAAGAATATATTCACGACCGAGAAATGAAGAGTCAGTTTTATCGGCAAGGTCATTTATTGAATTTACTCTGAGCAGAAAAATGTCAAAGATCTGATTAAAGGTAGATGAAGTAAATAAAAGTATCACACCAATTAATGCGAAGGATCCAATGAAAGCGATCAATTTGAGACGTACATTTTCCCTGCTGTCTTTTTTCAGAAAAAAGAATATGGAAATTGTCAAAAGGAAAAATGCGAATCCGATGATCCAGATCCTGCTGAGTGCTATCATAATAGAAAGCAGATATGCAGTTAGCAGCAGAAGTCCGTAATTTCTTTTTTCTGAGAAGAAGTAATAGCATCCGAATAATAAATTGAACGGCAAAAGATATCCGATCCGCGACCAGATATATCCGGTTTTAATTCCACCGAATTCTACAGAAAAAGGATCTTCACCATAAAACAAACTATCACTTTCAAATAATCTGAAAGGAATTCTTTTTTGAGAAATATATTCTGTAACCTGTATTACAATAAAAAAAAATACAAGAAACACGATCGTTTTTTCAAAATAATTAAACTGTTTTATATCTCTAATTGAAACTACCAGATATGGCAAAAAGAGAAGGTTACCGAACGGTCTGATAACACTGATCAAATCTTTCAGAGAAAAGGAATTGATTAACAGAGGAATGACAAAAGCAATTGAACATAATATAAAGAAGATCAAAGCTGAGAGCTTGTAATTGTAATTCTTCAATTCACTAATTTTCAATAATACAACAATAAGCAAAGCAAGAAAAAATACATCCATAAAATATATTGTACCAATTCCACCGAAGTCTCCGATCTCAAGATTTGGATTTACATAAATGAATTCACCAAAATTTGTTATAACCATCAGACAGGTTACAATACCCGACTTGTAATTATAAAGAAGAAGTACAAGTACAGAGGTCAGCAGAAAGTATATTAGTAAGTTTATCATTTATGAAACATTCGGTTTTATATTTTCCATATAATCACTGTATGTAATTGCGAGTACAATATCATCATAATATTTTCCGTTTCTGAAAAGTGATTCAGGGATTTTCCCGGTGATTCTGAATCCGGCCCGTTGAGCAGTTTTGAGACTGGCTCCATTATATTCACCAATCTTTGCATGTAGAGTATGAATGTTAAGAGTTTCAAACAGATATTTAAATATCATTCTAAAACATTTTAAACTGTAACCTTTTCCTCGGTAAACTGAAAATATTTCCATACCCATTTCCGTATTCCTGTTTGTCATATCAAGTCCCTGAAGTTTCCAGACTCCGATTACCTGATCAGGTTCATCTTTGAACATACAATAAACCGTATTATGTTTATTCCTGGTAATATTATTAAACCATTCTTCCTGATTGGTCTCAGTTATTATAAAAGGATCTTTAAGCATTAACAGAACTGATTCGTCATTATGTTCTTTACGAATAAGTTCAATGTCTTTTCTTTCAACGGATCTGAATCCCAGGTCGAGGTATTTTATCATTTACAAAATATTTCTAAAAAATTATTTGTAAATATAAATTTATTATGTAGGAAATTATACATATAAATTTTGAATGATAGGATGGGTAAATTACACGATACAAAATCCCGAACTTTCCCCAAACCAAAAAAATAATTTCAA
>DAORRV010000104.1:0-9611 GCA_035443185.1 Ignavibacteria bacterium
GTTAATAGTTAATAGTTAATAGTTAATAGTTAATAGTTAATAGTTAATAGTTAAGATAACTTTTCACTTTCACTTTCACTTTTCACTTTTCACTTTTCACTTTTCACTCAGCAAAACACTGCACATTGAACATTAAAAATTGAACATTAATCACCCATGTCTTTTATCCGCATTCCAGAACAATTTTTTCTTTAGAGTATCAAAGTAAGTTGATGAATTTTTCTTTATTACTTTAATAGTAAAGTCTGCTTTTTGCAAAGTAACTTCAGATGGGGTTACTGATTTATAAGTATTCTGACCGTCAGCAATGATCCGTGCTTTTCCGATATTTGAAATTTTAATTTTAATTTCTCCGTCATCAGGAATTATGATCGGTCTGACATTTAATGTATGAGGGGAAATTGGTGTGATAATAAATACTTTACTTTCGGGATTTACAATAGGACCATTACAAGACATTGAATATCCTGTGGATCCTGCAGGTGTAGAGATAATAATTCCGTCTGAAATAATATTCACTACTTTTTCATTGTTATAAAAGGTTTCGGTTTCCATTGTCCTGATGGAATCATTTTTATCTATTACAATATCATTAAGACCAAATAGAAATTTTCTGCCGCCCGAAAATGCTTTTATAACAACCTGTTCAGTAATCTTAAACTTACCGCTGATCAGTTTTGGAATAAAACTTTCAAACTCTTTTGGTGTGATCTCTGAAAAAAATCCAAGTCTTCCGAGATTGATTCCGAGAATAGGTATATTTTTATTGTTAACTAATTTTGCAGTATTAAGAAAAGTACCATCACCTCCTAATGAAAATACATAATCAGATTTATAAATTATCTCAGATGTGTTCGATATTTTTGATCTATTATTGAATTTCCCAAAATCAGCAAGATCTTTTTCAATAAAATAATTTAAATTATTCTTCTCAAGAATGTCTGTAATATATTTCAGAAGTTCAGCTACAACAGGTTTGGCTGTATTCCCAAAAATACCTATTGCAGCTTTATCTGAGTTACTTTTAAAAACAGATTCTAATGAGGTTATATTAATCTTTTTTTTCATCTTCAGTTTTGTCTGAATCAGCTTTAACTTCTTTTGCTTCACCGGCTTGATTTTCCTCAATTACTTGATCTGAAGAATCTGAATTATCTTCAGTTGCTGTTGTATCATCATCCTGAGATTTTTCTTCAGTAGAAATATTTTTACTTTCTGATTCTTTTTTAATTTTTTCAGAAGTGAAATTCAGTTTAAGATCTGATAGACAATTTTTAATGAAATTGGTTTCATCGTCTGAACGATTGTTTTTTGTTTTTTCATTCAGCATATCCAGCATGTCGATTGTTGCCTGAGCTGCGTCAAGATTCTCTTCGATTTCTCCTGTACCAGGGTTTTGAATTTTACCGAGATGTATCATTGTCTGCATCTGTAAACTGTAAACAAGTGCCATAAACAGTTGTGTGTTTTTATCTTCGTTCATTTTTTAATTTAATTATTTAATAATATTTTGAGAGTATGAATATAAGGATTATGGGAATTTATTTGGATTCAGAAAAATGGTCATGTGAGATGTAATATTGTTTTTAACATCATATCTTTAATTCAAATAAATTTATTTTTTTACCGCTAAAATTCCCATTGAAGAATGCCAGAGTAATTTTGAAAATATTTTTTCTTCTATAATGGTATTTAGTTTGCCGCGTACCGGATTAAATCTGTCTCCGCTGTACACAGTAATCACATCAAAGTTTTTTTCAAGAAGCTTTCTGATAGTGGCAGGGGTATAGTACCATAAATGATGTTCAGTATCATAGTATGCAGCTATATTTTTCTTTTTAATTTTTAATTTTTCCAATCCCAATTTTACCAGTCCGGATCTTGATTCTATATTTGGCAGAGCAATAAAAAGTACCCCTCCTTTATTGAGCAATCCTGAAATTTTATTTAAATGTTCTACAGGATCTTTCAAATGTTCAAGGACATGCAGCATTATCACAGCATCAAAGGTTTTATCAATTTCCAGAGTAAGAAAATCTCCGCACAAAATTTCCAATCCTAACCTCTCACTTAGTTTGCCTGCACTAATGCAGTCTATTTCATGACCAAAAGGTTTCCAGCCATTGAGTTTTGCAATATCCAGTAAATATCCATTCCCTGAACCAAGCTCAAGAAGATTACCTTTGTCCGGAACTTGTGATTCAACAATTGACAAACAATATGATTGCGCTTCAATAAGGTTATCCTCTTTAAAAGATTCATCCCGAATATAAGTAGAATAATAATGGTTTAAATGATCTTCAGAATACTGAGGATTCATAAATTGAGTTTTACATTCTCTGCATTTAAAAATTTGTGCACCGTTTTCTGATTCGTGGAATTTGTAGATATTTTTTGAGCCACAAATTTCACAGATTATTTTCGGCGGATCATATTTAATCAAAATTGATTTTATTAATTTAACAAAATTATATTTTATACAAAAAATTCTGAACTATATACATTCTGATTTAAACTTGAAATATTTAACTTCCGCTAATTAATATAATTTACATTAAATTATTTAATGAAAATTCATTTCAATATTTCTCTGAGTTAAGAAACTCAATTTAATTTTTCTGTTTCAATTATTGATTCACTATTCGAAGAGATCAATGATAATAAACCTAACATGACGAATATAATTATGGATGTGATCGGGTCAAAAAAACCACCGGTAATCATTAAAACTGTTGTACTTATAAGTATTCCGATAGATATGGATTTATAAAACTGATTATTAAAAAATCTTTTAATATTTATATATCCGATCTTTAAAACTGATATAATAAGAAACACATAAGAAAATAATCCCACTATTCCGCTTTCCATATATACCTGAATGAAATCGTTATGCCAGCTGTTGATTGCACCGTCACCAACTTTATCAAAACTCGGAAAAATTTCTTTAAAGGTTGCAAGTCCATGTCCAAAGATTGGTCTGTTAAAAACCATGTCTAATGCTGCCTGATATATAATATTTCTGTCACTTGTATTTGACATTAGATTTATCAGCAAATCAAATCGATTCATTATATCAGGGATAATTAATATTGAAAGAATTACTAATAAAATGAAACCTGTGATCAATATTTTATCTTTGTTGATAATAAATGAAATGACTATTAAGAAAACCATTAAGACCCAGTGCATTCTATTCAAGGTGCAGATGATCCCTGAAATAATTATCAGAACTGAAAAATACCATCCGATGTTTGTTGGGATTAAATTTTTTCCTTTCTTTGTGAATAAAAGAATTGAAAGAACCAGGGTCAGATAAATTCCAAGTGTGTAATATCCTCCCGTCAATGAAGTTGCTCTTTCGACTGAACCGGTTAAAAAATTAAAACATCCGTAAACAGAAGAAACTATTCCGGTAATAATTATTAACCTTAATACTAAAATAATTTTTTTCCGATTAGTAACATCAAATTCATTTGTAACTACAAAAAATATTGTGTAAAAAATTATTTCTTTGAGAAATCTTATATAACTGATCTCAGGATATAAGGATAATGGAATGGATAATATTCGGGCTGCAATAAAAATTAAAAAAATTTTATCAAGCGGTGTCTTTACAAAGGTATAATTTTTTGTTACAATAATTTTTACAATCCAAAGTATGATAGCACTGCTTGTAAAGATCTGCAATAATGCAATTGAAAAAATGGCAGTTGAAATTAAAGCTATGATTGAAAACCAAATAGCTTTATCAAGATAAGAATCTAAACCTTTTTCTTTAGATAAAAATAAATTCATTCAGATTTGTTTATTCTTTTCAGTAATGGATTTAAAAATATGAGAATCTTTCTTATCCAGTCTGGATTTTGTTCACTTAATTTAGCATCAAATTCCCACTTACTTTCAGAAACTCTTTTTTTCATAACTTCAGGATGGGAACCATCAAACTTTTCTAAATTTCCGAGATCATCATAATTCTGAAATCCGGAAATATTCTTTTCAGCAGTCTCACCTTCATTGTAAAGTTTTTCAAAATCTCTTCTTTTATTTAAAAGTTTTTCCGGAGGTCTGACCCATCCGTAATGATAGATCTCTGCATCTATATCTTTCGAGTTGAGTTTGCTTCCATCAGGATGCCGAAAATCCAAAGCGTCTCCCCATGAAATTATATTGTCTTTCTTTCTGACTATCCTGACCTCTCTGATATACCACTTGCGGTAATTATCCTGAACATAATCATAACTTCCATAAAAATGTTTATACCAAAATCTTAATCCTTCTATGTTTGGTTTATTTAGATTTACACTCATAGCTTTTTTCACATTGTCAAAAAATTTTTCATGCAATACTTCATCTCCCTGAATATAAAAACACCAGTCGCCGGTACATTTATCAAGTGCTTTATTTGTTTCCACTGACAAAACCTCTCCGCCTTTCAGAGACATGTCCCATTCTGATTCGAAGATCTTTATTTTTTTATTATCGATCGCTCTGATAATTTCAAGTGTGTTATCATTTGATTTACCTACATTAACAATCATCTCATCACAAAGCGGAAGTATAGATTGAATTGCTTCTACATAAGGATAGGCATAGAGTTCGCCATTCCTGACTATAGTAAATCCGGAGACTTTCATAGAATTATTTCCTGATGTCTGAATTGAAGATTGTAAAGTTTTTTATAAATGCTCTCATTTAATAAGAGTTCATCATGAGTGCCTGTTTCAATAATTTCACCTTTACTTAAAACTACTATCATGTCTGCATTTCTGACTGTTGAAAGTCTGTGAGCTATCACAATAGATGTTCTTCCTATCATAAGTCTTTCAATAGCCTGTTGCACGAGTAACTCAGATTCAGTATCGAGTGAAGAAGTCGCTTCATCTAAAATCAGTATCGGTGGATTTTTCAGTAAAGCTCTTGCAATGGAAAGTCTTTGCCGCTCACCTCCCGAAAGTTTAACACCTCTGTCACCTATGACAGTATCATATCCATTTTCAAATTTCTCAATAAATATATGCGCATTGGCAGCCTTTGCAGCGTCGATAATCTTTTCGTGAGAGATATCCTGCTTACCATATGCAATATTATTTTTAACACTGTCATTAAAAAGGATAGTCTCCTGTGTTACAATGCCCATCTTTTCACGCACAGATTCTATTGTCAGATCTTTGATCTCAGTTCCATCAATTTGTAAACTTCCCGAAACAGCATCATAAAATCTTGGTATCAGATCTACAAGTGTAGATTTACCTGCGCCGCTAGGACCTACAATGGCGATGATCTTTCCTTTTTCAATCGTAAGGTTCACATTCCTTAAGATCATATCACTCTTCTCATATTTAAAAGAAACATCTTTGAATTCAATATAGCTGCTGAATTCTTTGAGTTCTTTTGCGTCGGGTTTATTTACTATATCCGGTTTTGTATCAAGTAATTTAAATACTCTTTCTGATGCTGCAGATCCTTCTTTATAACTGTTGAACATTTGACCGAATAATTTTAACGAAGGCATCATCTGAAAAAATACTGCGAGGTAAAAAATAAATGCACCCGGAGTCATGTCACTGCTGCCTTTGATAATGTCAGATCCGAAAATAAAAAGAATGATCACAATTGTAATTACACCGATGATCTCAGATACGGGAGATGCAAGAGCTCTTTTACGGAAAATTTTTACAAGCAGCTCGAAGTAAGAATAATTTTCTTTTTCAAATTTTTGTTTCTCATATTCTTCCATACCGAAAGCTTTGACTACTCTGACTGCACCGAGAGTTTCATCTAAAGTGGAGGTAATATCTGAAATTTTTTCCTGAGATTTCTGACTGCTGCGTTTTAATGAGTTGCCGATCTTACTTAATATAATTGCAGTTATTGGTGCCATCAGAAATATGATGAGTGTTAGTTTCCAGTTGAATAAAAATAATATTGTCGAAAAAACTATGATTGTAGGCGGATCCCTGAAAAGGCTGTTAAGTACTGCTATCAGAGAATCCTTTATGATCTGAACATCATTAATGATCCTTGAAATAAGATTTCCTTTTCGTTCATCAGTGAAAAAGCTAAGAGGAAGTTCCAGATAATGATCATAAAGATCCCTTCTGATATCCTTCAGAATACCCTGTTCGACTACAGACATAAAGTAGGTTTGCAGATAGCTGAAAAGATTTTTTAAAAAGAATGTAAGGAAGATAAGTATGCAAAGATATTTAAGTACATCCAGCTTATCATAATTCATAAGTATCTTTGCGAAATAAACGATAATAAAATCTTTCAGATCAAATATGGATGTAATTTCTTTATCAGGAACAGTCTTTGGAGCATCATTGAACAGCAGGTCCATAAAGGGAAAGATCATCATTACTGATAACAGACTAAATATCACAACAAGTATTGTAAAAATGTTAGCTGTTATAAGTTGTTTTAAATAAGGTTTTACATATTTAAAAATTCGTTTATAATTATGCATTTATTTTCTGTTATCCTTTTTATTTTGAATCTCTATCATCTTCATGTATGTAAGAATTTTCGTGATCATGTGAAAAAAGGAAACCATTAGTCCATAGATCCCATCTCTGAAACCCTGCTGGAAAAAGAATTTCTTTTTAAATTCAAAGAATGGTTTGAAAAATAAATACGACATACTGATCTTTTTACCGTCTGATTTTTCAACTGCAGACAATGCAGAGTAATGATTGATTTTTTCTGCGAATTCTGAAACTGATCTGACTGTGTAATGTAAGATATCACTTTTCAATTTTGTAGTTTCCCCGGTCACGTTATATCCTTCATGTACTAGTCTTTCTGAAACAGTAACTTTATCTCTTTTGAATAATCTCATCTGATGATCGGGATACCATCCGCAGTGCTGTATCCATTTCCCCAGGAAAAAACTTTTTCTAGGTATGAGATAACCATTTACATTATTACTGCTGTCTAATATTGATCTTATCTCCAAAGCTAACTCTTCAGTACATCTTTCATCTGCATCTAAAGAAAAAATCCATTCTGAATTTACTTTACTTAATGCAAATTTCCTCTGCTTCGAAAATCCTTCCCATTCATTCTGAAATACTTTGTCTGTAAATTTCTTTACTATCTCTAAAGTCCTGTCTTTACTAAAACTGTCAATTACCACTATCTCATCACACCATTGAATGCTCTTTATACAATCTTCAATGTTATTTTCCTCATCCCTGCATATAATTAATCCGGAAATTCTATTCATTTAATCATTCAAATTTATCTTTTCCAATCCATTCCTGCAAAAAAATTCTTTTTTCTTTTTTATATCATTAAAGTATTCCATATTTTTTTCTTCTTCAATTGTCTTTGGATGATACATATGGTACTGAACTGCAAGATTTCTAACAGATATAAATTTTGCATTGATGAGTCTAAGTCTGAATTCAATATCAGAATCTTCACCAAGTCCCGGTCCTTCATAATTTTCATTAAAGCCGTTGATCTTTATCAACAGCTCTTTTGGTATGGAAAAGTTACATCCCAGAATGTGTTCGTCCTGATTGGTTACAATATTTCTGACTGACCGGTTTTTAATAATTATGCCTTCTTCTATATTAAAATTAAATTCGTTCTTACCTTTATTGAGTGATGAATAAATTACCTCACTTAATTTAAATTTCTCATACTCCTTATTAAGTATTGATTCTTTAGTGATCTTTTCTGAAATTTTTTTTGTGAGATTAACTCTTCTTCCACATAAGACAGTTTTCTCAGCTCTATTTTCAAAATGAGCTTTTACAAAATCTGAATGCGGAATACAGTCGCCGTCAAAAAATATCAGATGATCTGAAGAAGCATTTCTGATTGATCCATTCAGGATCCTGTTTTTTCTAAAGCCAATGTCTTCCTGTGTCAGATGTTTAACAGGAAAATTATCAGATGATTTCCATTTATTGATGAGTGATCTCATTTCTTCATTCATCCCATCTTCAGCAATGATCACTTCAAAATCTTTAAAACTCTGAATAGAAAGTGCATGAAAAATAAGCTCAAGCTCTTTTACTTTATTATAAACGGAAATAATTAATGTAACTTTATGCATTTGATTAGCAAAAATATGCATTAATATTTTTAAGTAATAGTTAATTTTAAATTTCAACTTTCCATTATATAATTTCCGTCCAAAACTTTTTATTATAAAATTATATATATACATTTTCTACTGATCTTTTTTAAGCGATCAATAAAGAACCAATACGAGACTTAGTATTGAACAGTTTATTATTATGATATCTTCATAATTCATAATTCTTAATTTTTAATTGCACTATTTTTTTGTCTTATGTAAAAAAATCATATTTAATATATTTATAAAAAAATAAAACTATGGCAGTTAATTTAAATAAATTCACGATCAAAGCTCAGGAAGCAGTGCAGACCGCACAGGATATCGCTTCCAATTATTCGAATCAGTTCCTTGAGCCGGAACATTTGCTTGCAGCGCTTATACAGGATCCGGAAGGAATTGTAACTTCTACTTTTCAAAAGCTTGGCGCAAACAAAGGGATACTGCAGGTTAAGCTTGGCGAGCTTTTGGAAAATCTCCCTAAAGTTACCGGTGCTGTTTCAGGACATTCCCTTTCTCCTGAGTTAAACGGCGTTCTCGAAAGTGCTGTAAAGGAAGCTGCTAATCTTAAAGACGAATATGTCTCGACAGAGCATCTTCTTCTTGGACTTTCCGATCTGAAAAAATCTCCTGTATCGGATTTTTTAAAATCTCATGACATTACAAAAAATAATATTCTCAAAGCTCTGAAAGATGTAAGAGGTACGAGCCGTGTATCGGGTCAGAATCCTGAAGATACTTATGAAGCTTTAAAAAAGTATGGTAAAAATCTGAATGAACTTGCAATGAAAGGAAAACTCGATCCTGTCATAGGAAGAGATGAAGAAATTAGAAGAGTTTTACAGGTTCTTTCCAGACGAACTAAAAATAATCCGGTATTGATAGGTGAGCCGGGAGTAGGAAAGACTGCAATTGCTGAAGGACTTGCAATCAGAATTATTCAGGGAGATGTGCCGGAAGGTTTGAGATCGAAACAGATAGTAGCTCTTGATATGGGTTCACTCGTTGCAGGTGCACAGTTCAGAGGTCAGTTTGAAGAAAGACTAAAAGCAGTTTTAAAGGAAGTTCAGGAATCCGAAGGTGAAATAATTTTATTTATTGATGAATTACATACAGTCGTAGGAGCAGGTGCAGCACAGGGTTCGGTCGATGCTTCGAACATGCTGAAGCCGGCGCTTGCAAGAGGTGAGCTGCGAACTATCGGCGCGACTACTCTCGATGAATACAGAAAGTATATTGAAAAAGATCCTGCACTCGAAAGAAGATTCCAGCCGGTATTTGTCGGTGAGCCTGATGTGGAAGATACAATTTCAATACTGAGAGGATTGAAGGAGAAGTATGAAGTTCATCACGGAGTGCGGATCACGGACGGCGCAATCGTAGCAGCAGCACAGCTTTCTGACAGATACATCTCGGACAGATTCCTTCCGGATAAAGCAATTGACCTTGTAGATGAAGCGGCATCCAAACTCAGAATTGAAATTGACTCAATGCCTGAAGAGCTTGATAATCTTGACAG
>DAORRV010000105.1:0-5528 GCA_035443185.1 Ignavibacteria bacterium
TTTAAACTTAAAAACTTAATTTTAATTAATATTCTTTAACTTTTATCAAATTGAAGTAAGCCTTCTTTATCAATAAGAAAGCTACTTCAATTTTTTTAAATAATACTTTTTTTCAAAATCGTACTAAATGCTTTGAATTCCGTTCAATTGCTTAAATATATACTTCCAGATCGTTACACCTTTTCTTTTAAATAAAATTTACTGATGTATATTCCTAATCTTATACTTTTGTTTGAAGCCATTCAAAAAAGTATATTAACATATTTCTTTCTCTGTTTTAATTTTCATTGATCAAATAGTAATTTCATTTCAGATCAAATAAATAAAATTTTTTTATTAGAATTTCCAGATCTGTGAGAAATTATATTTGAATGCAAATCTTACTTCTGAAGTAGTAGAATGAAATCCGTCACTAAAATTATCTCTTCTTCCGAAATTATATTCTACACCGGCCATTACGTTTTCAACAGGATAATACAATAGATTTACAAGTCCGTATTGACCTTGCTTGTAAGCATTCGGTGTCTGAAGATCGGAATTATCAATAGTTTCAACAGAATATCCAAATGAACTGGAGAATAGCTTGCTCCAGTTTACATCCATAAAAGCAGTAATACCCCAGACAGGAAGAGCTTTTCCTTTAAAAGGCTGTAATGAATCTCCTGGGTTACTTTGAATACCTATATCTACAGGTGCATCATTCATATAATTCTGCATTCCTTCTCCATACACACCCTGAATTTTAAATATTGCTTTCTTTCCAATGTTAATATTCGAGCTTAATGTTCCGCCCCATCTTACTGCACTTCCGTTTAATTGAAATCTAGCTGTATCTGAAACATCCCTCCATTTTATACTTCCCACAATTCCGCCAAGCTGAATATATCCAAAGTTTCCTGTATATCTATAATGTGCAGTAAAATCCGGCACATTGAATAAAGGTTTTACATTTGTTAGTTCTACTCTGTTTGAATAAATTCCTCCGTCACCACTTGCTCCCGGCTGTTCAAGTGCCATTGCAAGATTATCCTGTTTAGTCATTATAGGAGTATATCGTAATTGTATATTTCTGTAAAAAATCATTCCCGTAGGTCCCCAGTATTCGAGACTGTTTGGAAATACATCAATGTCCATAAAGGTACTGTTGGTCTGACCTGCCAAAAATTTACCCAGTTGACCGTAAATTTGTCTGGGACGGATCGTAGTTTGTCCTGCATCAGCACCTACACCATAAAGATCAAATTCAAATACAGTTTTTAAATCACCAAGACCTGTTGGAACAGTACTCTTTACACCAAATCGGGATTGTCTCACACTATAAAATAATTTTCCGTCCGGCGCAAATTCACCTTTAAAAGATGGTAATCTGGTGACTCTGAGAGCATCATAATAATCAGGATTAATTGTCTTAAAATTATATCCTGCTTCGGCCATGGTAAATCCATAAACTTCAAATGACTTGTCATTCTGTGCTTTAATATTAAAATTGCTGAAACAAAAAATCATCAGCAATACAACTGCTGTTACAAATCTGGAAAGTAATTTAGTTTTCATAAAGGTTTAAATTAATTTTTATTGTTAAGTTGTATTTGAAAAAAATATTTATGCTTTTTTGAATTTCCGTAAATATGATAATTATGTAAACAAAAATATATCAAAAATTGGTTTTTTCAAAAGGTTATTAAAACCTATCTTACTTTTGATAAAATTGGATTTTCGTTAATTTTTTGAGTTTTTTTTTGAATTATTCTCTAATCTTACTCTAATTGAAAATTAAAAAAACATTAAAATTTACAACCCTTTACAACTCCTTGACAGATAGTGAAAAATTTGAATTTTATGAATACCTAAAATCATCTTTATCACCTAAGCTTCATATTCCAAAATCAATTATTGAAAATTTTAAACCGGGTGTAAATATATCTGAACTCCAGCTTAATAATCTAAGAAGTCAAACCATCTGGAACATTAATTCTCAGCTGTCAAAAGCTCTGAAAATGTATATCGCGATAAAAGAATTATCAAACGACCCGGACCTCAATTACAGGCTCATAAGAGTTCAGTTGAAAAAAAGAAATCTGGATAGGCTGCTTACAAATAAATGTGTCACAAGAATTAATGAGTTGAATAAATCAAAGATACAGGGGAATTCTTTCAGAAATCTTGCAGATGCATATATGGATTATTTACAAACTTTACTTTCAGATGATGATAAAAAGAAGCAGTTAGAAGTATATGAGTTGTATAATAAATATTTTTCACTATCAATGATCTTTGAATTAATTATTTTGAGATTTAATAATGAAGTAACTTCTAACTCTCAAAAAGAATCAAAAAATTATTTTTTAAATGATTTTTACAATTGTATAGATTTTGGCAAAATAATGGAACTGTTAAAAACCAACTTTCCAAATTATTATCCGGTGATCGGAATGTGGAATGACTTTTACGAATTATATTCAGTGAAATTTGATTTAGAAAAATATCATATAGTGAAAAATAATTTCTTTAGTATAATGGATCAATTTTCAGATGAATTAAAAACCGGATCATTTAATGTATTAACTGATTTGCTTATTGTTAAAAGAGAAGAATTAGGTATTGATCTTGACCGCGAACTGTTTGAAATTTTTTTCAAAAAAGAAGCACAAGGTCTGACTGAAGACTTTACATTTAATAGAATCGGGTATAATCATTTCAGAGATAATATACTGATCGCAATAAATGTAGGTGAGATCGAATGGGCAGAATATTTCTTAAATAAATATTCGGATACACTTCCTGAAAAGCAAAAAAATAATGACTTAAATACCGGTAAAGCTCGGATAAGTTTTTCTAAAGGAGAATTCAAAGATTCAATAACTTTCATCGGGAAACTCAAAAAATCTTCTTTCATACACTACAGCGATTATTTCAGAATTTCAATAAAAGCTAATTTCGAACTTTCCAATTACAATGAATGTTTTTTACTTGCTGAAAAATTCAGTGAATATTTAAAAAGGAATAAAAACCTTCCGAGTTCATTTGTTAATGGTTCAAAATTCTTTATCAAAAATATAGCAGTACTTTCTGAATATAAAATGACTTCTGACAGGAAGCGTTTAAAAAAAATTGACATGCCAAAGTTACAAGTTAAAAACTCTTCTAATAAATGGTTACTTGATAAATTTAATATTTTAATCAAATCTAATTCTTGAATTAGGTGTATGACCTGTAGTTTTCCCGCACATTTTATTTGAGTATCTTCAGTTATAAAATTTCAGTTGAATATATTTTATATAAATCCTATTATGCGCTAAATTGAATTGCAAATATTAAGATTTTTTTTAAAAAAATATTAATTATTGCTGAATTTTTTTTTATATGGAAATATACTTTCTTAAATTTTAATTCCAGTAATGTTTATAGATAAAATCCCACTCGAGGTTATTTTCTTAGCTACATTGATAATATTTTTTATTTCAATGGAATTTGGCTACCGGATTGGAAACCGCCTTTCGGAGAGTGCAAAAAAGGTCAAGGAAAAGATCACTTCTGCAAATGCTTCAGCAGTACTGACAATGCTCGGTTTTATGTTAGTATTTTCATTTGGAATAGTTTACAGCCGCTTTGATTCAAAAAAAGAACTTGTACTGGATGAAGCAAACTTAATACGAACTGCCTGGCTGCGTTCAGATTTTCTGCAGGATAAGGATCGGGTGGAAACAGAAAAATTATTAATAAATTATGTAGATATCCGGATTAACGCCGCGAATGAAAAGGATCTGTCGCTGATACAAAATTTATTAGATCAATCAAATGAGATTCAGATGAAATTATGGAATATCGCTGTTGCAAATGCCAGGATCGATATGAACTCTGATATTGGAGCTTTATATATAGAAGCAGTAAATGAGATGATCAATTTGCAGTCCAAAAGAGTGGTCCTCGGCATTCAGGCAAGATTGCCTCTTGCTATATGGATAATGCTTTTTTCACTTGTCATTTTCGGAATGATTTGTGTAGGCTATGAAACTGCGATAAATTCTTCCAGCAAAATTTCCTGGCTCACTCCTATAATGATTTTATCTTTTTCATTGGTAATCTGTATCATAGCTTCACTTGACCGTCCCGGCAGTTCTATTATTGTAATCTCACAGCAGCCTTTGATCGATCTGAAAAACTGGATCTCTGTTTCTGGAAATTAAAGAAAAGTATTTATTTCATTTTTTATGTAATATATTTATTTGTGATCCTACATCAATATTAAAATCATTTTTGTATTCAAAGAATAAATACTTCAATTTTCGTTTTAAATATTGGTAGTTAATTTAATACAATCTAAATTAATCTCAAAATGGTAAGAAAATTTTCACTAATTTTTTTAGAAATGAAGTCTAAATTTCTATTAGCTGGTTTCAGAATAAATTACAAGTAATTCCCTCTTAAAAAAAGGGAGGCAAAGGGGCAATACCATTAAGCTAAGTGATTTTTTATTTTATAATTATATTAATGTAAATTTTTAATTTAAAAATTCAGGCTCCTCCCCATTTTTTCAAAGTGGAGGATGGGAGGGGTTTGATGAAATTCGGAATCACTAAAAAATTCAGCTTTGAGATCAGCCCAAATTACAGCTCCGGTTTTTATCAGACAGATAACATGCTGACCGGATTAGAATACAGTGCGGGATTTGGTTATGTACCGAAGTAATAATTAACTCTATATTCATTATCATATAAAATAAAATAAAATGACAGACGAAAAATTAGCAGTATTAATAGATGCAGACAATGTGCCTTATGCAAATGTAAAAGAAATGATGGAGGAAATTTCCAGGAACGGTACACCTACAATAAAACGAATTTATGCAGACTGGACAAAGCCGACTGTAGCCGGATGGAAAAATGTCTTACTTGAGAATGCGATAACACCTGTTCAGCAGTACAGTTATTCCACAGGAAAAAATTCAAGTGACAGCGCTCTGATAATTGATGCAATGGATATCTTATATTCTGAAAAAGTAGACGGCTTTTGTATCGTTTCCAGCGATAGTGATTTCACAAGATTAGCTACTAGACTCAGAGAAGCGGGCATGACCGTAATTGGATTTGGAGAAAAGAAAACTCCTAAACCATTTATATCTGCGTGTAATAAATTCATTTATCTGGAAATATTAAAAACTCCGGCAGCTGAAATTAAAACCATTTCCAAAAAATCTCCTAAACCAAGATCCAAATCTAAATCTATATCAAGGACAGAGCCGCTTGACAGAGTAGATGCTGAAACAATTAGGATCATCACGGACAGTGTCAATGATCTGGCAGATGAAAGCGGATGGACATTTTTAGGGAGTTTGGGAAATTTAATCTTAAAGAAGAAACCTGATTTCGATCCGAGAAATTACGGATTCACTAAACTGCTTTCACTAATAAAATATTCAAACAAGTTTGAGATAGACGAAAGAGATACCGGACAAAAGAATGTCAGGCATATTTATCTGAAGTTGAAGTAATTAACAATTAGATTTACCACACAGGCACTGGATAATA
>DAORRV010000105.1:5628-9494 GCA_035443185.1 Ignavibacteria bacterium
TATCTGAAGTTGAAGTAATTAACAATTAGATTTACCACACAGGCACTGGATAATATGATAATAAGATAATAATATAATCAGATAAATAGTTAATTAGATAGTTAGACACTAAATCATTTTGACTAAAAGCAAAAAACATTTGAATCAAATTATTTTAATTCATTTTTCCTTTTGGGTGAAAAGTGAGAGCTTCGTTTTCGGATAACTACTACTGTCAGGCATCCGGTCATCTGACGAATTGATCCGAATTTTGAAACTGCTATGATAAAAAATAGACTTAACTAAAAGTCTTTCTGCAATATCCCAATAATATTTAGTAAATGGCGAAGATCATCGCTTTCAGCAAACCTTTCCCAGTCTCACCATTTTAAAAAAAAGTGAGGAGTCTGAACTTTTAAATTATAAATTTATATTAATCAAATTATAATTAAAAAATCCCTTAACTTTATTACAATGCCCCGCGCCCCGCTCCTGAGTTTCACATAACATAGAGGATACATTATAGATATTATATTTTATAAATGTATTTTGTAAATTGAATAAACTTTCTGAGAAATTAATCTTATCCCCTATGCGAACTTATTTTTCACATTATTAAAAATTTATTTTAAATGAACAATCTGCCTTCAGGCAATTTGACATTTCTTTTTTCTAATGCAGATGACATTACAAAACTTGCGCTTGAATTTCCGGATAAGATATCTGCAGCACAAAAAAAACTTCATGAAATTATTCAGGAAGCTGTAAGTATCAATAATGGTCATATCTTTAAAAAAGCAGGTGACGATTACTGCTGCTCATTTGAAAAAGCTGCAGATGCAGCCAAAGCCGCCATTCAGATCCAGCGTGATCTTAATTCTGAAGACCCGAAGGAGATACTGCTCAGTTCAAGGATCGGAATTCACAGCGGTACAGCTGAATGGAAGAAAGATGATTATAAAGGTTATGTCACACTTGCGCGTACAAACAGGATCATGTCAGCCGGCAGTCCTGGCCAGGTACTCATTTCAAATGTTACATATGAACTTGTCAGATTTGATCTCCCCGAATCTGTCACTTTCAGGGATCTTGGAGAAAGAATATTAAAGGATCTTCAGGAACCTCTGAGATTATTTCAGTTAAATGCAAGAGGTCTGATATCAGAATTTACTCCATTAAAAACACTGGATGCCAGACCAAATAATCTACCGGTTGGATTGACAAATTTCATTGGCAGGGAAAAAGAAATGAAGGAACTTAAGATCATGCTGAATTCTTCGCGGCTGATCACTTTACTCGGGACAGGTGGGACAGGAAAGTCAAGACTGGCAATACAGATCGGAGCTGAAAAAATTGATGAATATGAAAACGGCGTTCGATTAATTGAGCTTGCATCTCTGAGAGATCCGGAGCTTTTATATAATACTATTGCAGCAGTTTTAAATCTGAAGGAGGACGGTTCGGATGATTCCGGGGATAAAATAATTAATTATCTGAAAGAGAAAAAGATCCTGCTGATATTTGATAACTGTGAACATATGATAATTCAATGTGCAGAGATCTGTAAAAACATCCTTAACAAATGTCCGGGTGTAAATATTTTGACAACCAGCCGTGAAGTGCTTGGAGTAGAGGGAGAAATGATATATCAGGTGCCGACTCTTTCAATGCCCGGACCGGAAGATGGTCAAACTGCTGAATCCATAAGTCATTTTGAATCTATACAGTTATTTACCGAAAGGGCAGTAGCTTTGAAAAATGATTTTGTACTCAGCGACGGCAATGCCTCAGACATTGCAAAGATCTGTTATCATCTGGACGGGATCCCGCTTGCGATCGAACTCGCTGCTGCAAGGGTTAAAATTTTAAAACCTGAAAAAATACTAGAGAATATCAGCAACCGTTTCCGTTTTCTTACGGGGGGCAGCAGGATTTCTTTGCCAAGACAGCAGACTTTAAAGGCAATGATAGACTGGAGTTTTGATCTGCTTTCTGAAAATGAAAAAATACTTTTTAGAAACCTGTCTGTATTTACCGGTGGATGGAGTCTGGAAGCCGCCGAAGAGGTCTGTGTTACCGAAGGGATTGATATGTATGAAGTACTGGATCTGATCTCCAATCTTTCCAATAAATCTCTGATAATTTCAAAAGAGATAAACGGAAATATTAGATACAATATGCTGGAAACAATATACGAGTACAGTTTAGAAAAGCTAAATTCTGATAAAGAAATTTATAAGAGACATTTTGAATATTTTCTTAAACTTTCTGATTCAGATGAAAAGAATGGAAATGATGAACAGGAAAATGAGTGGGGAAAAGATATGGAGACCGAATCAGGCAATCTTCGGGCTGCTGTCAAATGGTCACTTGAAAATTCCTATGAGAAATCTGCTAAGTTAATAATAAATGCTGCCGAATACTGGGAAGGAAAAGGGAATTACTCATTTGCTCTCGAAGCCATTAAGAAAATAATCCAACCAGATGCTGATCCTGAAGATGATGAAATTGCTGCTGTTTATATTAATGCGGCATTTCTGGCATGTCAGCTTGATGACAACAAAAACAGTGAAAAGTATATTTTGAAAGCACTGGAATATTTCAGAAGGACTGAAAACAAAACTAAAACTGCTGATGCTTTAAGCATTTATGGAATGCTGTCTTTTGTGAAAGGCGAACCTGAAAATGCTAAAAAGCATTATGAGGAGAGTTTATCTTTGCTGAAAGACACTGATAATTTACAACTTTTATCTAATGTTAAAAATAATCTTGCTACATTATATTCCGCTACAGGGGAAATGGAGACTTCACTTAAATTACTTGATGAAGTGGTAGAGATCCAGAGAAATTTCAATAAAAAAAATCTTCTTGCAAAAACACTTGTAAGCAAAGGCGGAGCTTATTATCAGAATGGAGACCTTGAAGAAGCCCGTGAGTGTTATATGGAAAGCCTTTCATTACTTGAATATTTCGATGATCATTATTCTACAGCTACTGTATTATATAATCTTGGCAATCTTAATTTTGCATTAATGAATTATCCGGTAGCTCTGGATTATTATCAAAAAGCAATGAAGGTCGCTGCGGAATACGGGCTGAAGGGTGTTCTGGACCGTTCAAAAATTAAGCTGGGAGAAATATTTCTCATGCAAAATGAAAATGCAAAGGCAAAGAAAATATTTATAGAATGTTTATTGAGTTTCAGTAAGGATTCTGAAAGACTGAAATTAAATCTATGCATTTATGGTCTGGGGAAATATTATTTTTATGAGAAAGGATATGAATCCGCAGTAAAACTTTTTTATATAACTGAAAGGATCAGTGAGCAGATCGGTTTTAAATTTTCAAAGTCCAGAAAAGATGAAAATAATTCTATCATGGAAGAAATAAAAAGCAACCTGTCTTCAGATAAGCTTGATGAAATTCACAAAGAGGTAATGACTTATGATCTTGATAAAGCCGGTGACATAAGTATCGATTTGGCTAAAGAAGAATAAATGATTGTGAAATAAATATACGAAGTTGACTGAAAGCTTAGACTTTCCGCAACCTCCCCCCGCCTCTCCTTAAAAAAGTCTGTCTAATAACAGTTAAATAATTTCACCACAAAGACACTAAGTCACAAAGATTAATATTTTTTAACTTTTTTCCTTTGTGTCTTGGTGTCATATTGGTAAGAACAGATGTTTAGAGAAACTCTCATAAACAAGGAGAGGAGAGAAATATATTTGTCATGCCGGAAATCTTAAAATGGAGTTTCAATTTCATGAGCATACCGAATCGGGGAATTGGGAGGGAGCAAAAATAAAATGTATGACGTATCCGTTAGTGTCACGGACAGAAATCTTAACTCCGGCATGTATAATTACAGACTGAAACAGGTAGAT
>DAORRV010000106.1:0-9429 GCA_035443185.1 Ignavibacteria bacterium
TATAATTATGGCATATTATTTGAATATATAATTTTTAAGATCAAAAAAAATTTTTATAAATTTTAAAAAAAGCCATTATGTATTTATTAAAAACACTGTCATTTATTTTTATAATGACTTTAACATTAAGTTCTTGTTCAGAAAAAGACACAAATACATCTGCAAAAAAAATAGATACTTTAAAAGATAATTCAACTAAAGCAAAAGACACAGTAATATTGGAGTTATCTCCCGGGGATTCTATTTTTGATAATTCGGATGTTAAATTTATTAATTTGAAAAATAAAAACGCAGAGAATCTTAATGATAAGATGGAAGACTTTTTAGATATTTACATTGATATTAAAGATGATCTTGCTGATAATGATTCGGTCTCTGTAAAGGAAAATGCAATTAAAGCATTGGACTTAATTGTAAAATATTCAAATGACTCCTCGGTTTCTGTTAATAAACAATGGATACTTACGGAAAAAAAAGCTGCTGAATACAGAGATAAAATAATGAGCGCTAATACTTTGAAGAAGCAACGAGAGTGGTTTTCCAAATTATCTGAATCATTTTCCGGAGCATTGACTGAATATGGTTTCCCAGGGGATAAAATTTATGAACTTAGTTCGACCTCTACAGATCTGCCTTATAAAAACTGGTTCACAGATTCGAAGGAAACTGATGATCCATATTCTAACAATGGAGATGAAGAAGATTCCATATTAGTCGTTAATACATGGGAATATAAAAAATAATTAAATTTGGGTTTAGTTAGATTCAATTCAAAAATACTCTGCAATGATTTTGCAGGGTATTTTTTTTGTAAAATTAAGCTTTAATTTTTTGTAAGTCACTGGATATTTTTTCATACAAGGCATCTGCAATTAATTTATGATACTCTTCTGTAGCATGCTTTCCGTCTTCACTGAAATAATTTACGTTTCCAACTTTATGCTCTACATATCCATTGATGCAATCTATGTTTAATTTATGTAATTCTTTTGAAATAAATTCTTCAAACTTAGACGAAATAAAAGTTTCTGATATGAATTCTATTCTTTTGGGAGGACCAATAATTATTAATTTTATTTTATTATCATTGCAAAAGTTTATCAATTGTTTTATCATTTCGAAATATTTCTTTGAAGCTGATCTGAAATTACCTGCGGCACATCCGGTTAAATAGTTAGCATTTATTAAAATGCTTTTTAAAACAGTATTGGATTTTCTATGCGGATTATTGTGTCTTACTAAATTCATCAGGTCATATTCTTCCGGATTTGAATTTGATGAAAATGGTAGATTTAAAGACCATCGTTTATTCAATTCATCATCCTGATACTTGTAAATAAATTTAATAAGTCTAAGAAGAGGTTCGTGTCTGATATGAAACACTAAGTAATCAATTTCCTGTTTTGCATGATGCTTCTTGATTTTCTCAAAACATTTCCTGAATCTTTCATATCTGATTATATCTATGTTCAGATTGATACCTTTATATTCTTCAAGTCTTTCTTTTAACAAAAAGTGAAATGTATCCTCCGGAAAAATATTATACTGCACCGGGAAACATCCTCCGACAAAGAGTAAATTTTTTAAATCTTTAGTTGATTTTTCCAGATGAAATTTCGCACATTCATATTCATGAGGTGAAAGGATTTCATTATCTTTAATCAGAGAAAATGCCATTCCGTTATTTTCATTCTCAAAAGTTTCAATAATGTTTTTTAATTCCTGATCATTATATCTGTAGCTGTGTCTGTCACGGGCTATGCTTTCCACTTCAGTGTTTTCAGAAATTTGAAATTCATTACAACACTGTGTCTGTGCTGAATTCATAGTTACCTGACCGAATTCACCTTTTGAAATTGTAAAAAGATATTTAAGCATTGATTTAAAAAAACTCAGATCATTCAGCTTTGTATATGGTGAATTGATAAAAACAACATTATGCTGTCTTGCGATCTCAATCATTCTTATAACCCATTTCCAGTACTCGATACTATCCTGATGAAAGAATGGTAAAGCTTTTATATCCAGATTATAATCATAATGTCCGAAGAAAAATTTTTTGATTTGAGGAAAAGCATTAAGAATTATATTAAGATTATTTAATCCTTCTTTTGTTTCAATGACAGGGATGATCTCACTGAATTGTAAATTATTTTTCAATAGACTTTCATTAGTAATTTCGATATCCGTTACAGAATTAACTTTTGGAATGATGATATAACTGATATTTGTAATTTGCTTAAGTGAACAAATGTCATTGATCTGTTCAGGTGACTCTGAAGAGTTGATCCTAACTGCGGTTTTTGTTTCTACAATTTTATCTTCCCACCCGGAAAGCAATTCAGTAAGAATTTTTCTTTTTTCATTTTTTAAATTTGCATTGTTTTCCTTATTGATCCAGCAATTGACGCTGTCTTCAAGATCAAAACAAATTACGGTTTTTTCTTTTGAATATTTATAAAAATGTTGAGATGTAGTTTTAGAATTATACTTCGTAAAATAAAAAGCTATTGGAAATTTATGGCGGAAATTATTTCGTACTTCTTGCAATTGATGCTCCTTATAAATTATTACATCAAATATAATCAAAGACTTTTTAAATAAAAACACTCGGACAATACTTCTCTTACTGTGATTTCCGCAGAGTCACGTGCTTTTCGTACTCTTCGGAGTAAGCTCGATAGGATGCTTCTTAAATAATAAAAATTTAAAGCCCGAAGTCTTGGAGTCAAACAGACAATTCAAATTTTGAAAGCTAATACCCAATTAAGTAAATAAAGTAAGTAGAGAAACATTTTATATTTAATTATTTTATCTGACTAATTTTAATAATCAAAATATTTTACATGAATAAATTTGAAAAGATAATACTGCTGGGCAGACCTGCATCGGGAAAATCTGAAGTGATCAATTATATTAAAAACATGAATGCTGAAGACCGACTCAATAGGTTTCATCTTGGAAATATAAAAGAGCTCGATGACTTTCCTATGCTATGGACATGGTTTGAGGAAGATGCAATACTTGCAAAGAAATTTGGTAAGCCAAGAATTCATACAGATGATGAAGGTTATTTCATAGAGCAATATCTCTGGAATCTTTTAATTGAGAGGATCTCAATGGACTATTCAAAACTCATCAGAGATGATAAGGATTTTCATGATCACAGTACTGCACTTGTGGAATTTTCCAGAGGCACTGAGCACGGCGGGTATAAAGATGCCTTTAATCATTTATCAAAAGAAATACTTGAGAAAGCTGCACTCGTTTATATTAATGTTCCTTACGAAGAGTCATTAAGAAAAAACAGAAAGAGATTTAATCCAAATAAACCGGACAGCATTCTGGAGCATGGGCTTCCGGATGATAAGCTTGAGAAAATGTATAAATTAGTTGACTGGGAAGAAGTATCAGCCGAATCCCCAACTCACATAAATATTAACGGAGTCAGCGTTCCTTATGCAGTGTTTGAGAATATGCCATCAAAGACAGATGATCCGGAAGTACTCGGACCTGAGCTTGATGAAGTGTTTTCAAGATTGTGGGAATTGTATAAAAGTTGATCAATATTTTTTTTAAATAACTAAATCCTGAAGATGATATTTTACCGTTTGTGTGATTGAAACGGAGTTACAGTTTCAAGTGCGTTCCCAAACAGGAGTTTGGGAACGAGCGGGAAATAAAAAAAACCTCAGTAGAAAATTTCTGCTGAGGTTTTTTTAGAATTTCTTAATGATTATTATTCGACTTTTTTCTTTTTGCCTTTTTCTCTCATTTTGATATTCAGCATTTCCACTATAAATGAGAATGCCATTGCGAAATAGACATATCCTTTAGGTACTTCGACATGGAACCCTTCTATCAGCAGCAGAAGTCCGATCATAAGTAAAAATGAAAGAGCAAGCATTTTAATAGTCGGATGCTTGTGAATAAAATCACTGACCGATTTTGCAAAGATTATCATAATGATCATTGAAATGACAATGGCAATTACCATGATTGATATTTCATTTACCAGTCCAACAGCAGTAATAACCGAATCTAATGAGAATACAAGATCAATAAGAATTATCTGAACGATTATATTCCAGAAATTCTCTTTTACTTTTGATTTAATTCCCTCTTCCTCACCTTCTATCTTATTATGAATTTCAAGTGTACTTTTTACCAGAAGAAATAATCCTCCTGCAATTAATATCAGATCTCTGCCGGAAAATTCATAACTAAATATAGTTATCAGAGGATAGACCAGTCCAGCTATCCAGGAAATTGTAAGCAGTAATCCGACCCTGAAGATCAAAGCAAGTATAAGACCAATTGTTCTGGTCTTTCCCTGACTCTCTTCAGGGAGCCTGCCGGTGATAATGGAAATAAATATTATATTATCTATACCAAGTACAATCTCTAGGAAAGTAAGAGTAAGTAGACTTATATATGTATCAGGTTGTGAAAATAATTCTAACACTTTGTTTAAATTAAAATTAAAAAATATTGTAATAAATATTCAGTTGATTAAACCTGAAGTAATACTGTGAATTAATGCAAAAAACACTTTAGTAAATATTCTATAAGTTATTCAATAAAAGAAACTTAGACCGATTTAACTACAGTTTATTTAAGCAACTTCAGCTCTTTTTTTCTCATAATCACCAATTATTTTCGTTTCCACATCTTTTGGTACATCTTCATAATGCGAAAACTTTCTGTCGTAATAACCTCTGCCCTGTGTAAGTGATCTGAGCTTTGTAGAATAATCGTTCATCTCAGATAAAGGCATCTGACAAGTGATCTTTTGAAGTTTCCCAAAGACATCCATTCCATGGATCCTGCCTCTTCTCGATGAAACATCTCCAGATACAGCTCCCATAAATTCTTCAGGGAATACAACTTCAACATCATAGATTGGCTCAAGAATTACAGGGTTAGCTTCTTTAAATCCTTTTTTAAAAGCCTGAGCTGCAGCGATCTTAAATGAAATTTCATCTGAGTCCACATTATGATAAGAGCCGTCTGTTAAAGTTACTTTCACATCGATTACTTTACAGCCTATGAGAACTCCGTTATTTAAAATTTCGATCAGACCTTTTTCTACAGCGGGAACAAACCTGCCGGGCACAACACCGCCGACAATTGCATTTACAAATTCAAATCCCGCACCTCTTTCCTGTGGCTCGATCTTAAGATGCACATGACCAAACTGTCCCCTGCCGCCTGACTGCTTTTTATGTTTAAATTCAGAATCAGAAATAGTGGATCGTATAGTCTCTCTGTATGGAATTTTCGGATCTGAAACTTCAACTTCGAGATTATATTTACCTTTCATTCTGTTCAAAACAGTATTTAAATGAATTTCACCCTGACCACTTATCAAAGTCTGTGCTGTTTCCGAATTATACTGAACTATGAAAGTAGGATCTTCCTCATGAAGAGAATGTAAAGAAGTTGCAATTTTATCTTCATCACCTTTATTCTTAGCTTCGATAGCCAGAGTCATATTAGGTTTTGGGAAATTTATTTCAGGGAGTACTACAGGATAATTTTTTGAACTAAGTGTATTATTAGTATGTGAGTCTTTCAGCTTTACAACACCTGCAATATCTCCGCATACTACTTCACCCATTTCCTGTCTGTCTTTTCCATTCATTGCATAAAGCTGAGAAAGTCTTTCACTTTTTCCGTTCGCCTCATTTATCATATCCAAACCCGGAGCCACTTTACCTGAATAAACTCTGAAGAAAGACAGTTCACCAATATTCTTTTCTGATACAGTTTTAAAAATAAAAATAGTTGGTTCACCTTCAACCTTTGGTGGTATTTCAATCGGATCATCACTGTTTGGTCTTCTACCTATTTCCGCAGGTTTGTCCATTGGAGATTCAGTAAAGTTTGAAATAAAATCAAGAATATCTCTTGTTCCAATGTTTTTAGAAGCGCTCATGCAAAAGACAGGAAATAATTTTCTTTCTCTCATACCTTTTAATAATCCGTAAACAATTTCCTCATCAGTAAGATTTGCACCTTCCTCAAAAAACTTATTTAATAATTCTTCATCCTCTTCTGCAATACATTCGACTAATTTCTGATGATAACTGTTTGCTTTTTCTTTTAATGCTTCAGGAATATCTTCTTCTGTATATTCACCTTTACCGTCATTATTAAATCTCAATACTTTCATTCTTATTACATCTACTACAGAATCGAAACCTGTACCTTCATTTATAGGAAACTGAACTACAGCAACTCTGGATCCAAAACTATCTTTTATATTTTCTACAGTCAGTTTATAATTTGCATTTTCGGTATCAAGTTTATTAATAAGGAATATAACATTATTCTCAAATTCATTAGTCATCATAAATGATGATTCTGTACCAACTTCAATTCCCTTAAAAGCATCCACCATAATAACAGCAGTATCAGCAACGTATAATGCAGCTCTCACTTCACCTACAAAATCCATAAATCCTGGAGTATCAATTATATTGATCTTAATATCTTCACCATTTGAATTTTTCCATTTAGTATTAGTCAGAGATGAATTGATCGACATCATTTTTTCAATTTCATCTTTGTGATAATCACTTACAGTATTCCCATCCTCTACTTTTCCGAATCTGTTAATGACTCCTGAGGCATAAAGAATACCTTCTGTAAAAGTGGTTTTACCGCAACCACCGTGACCGGTGATCGCAATGTTTCTAATGTTTTCAGATTTTACGGACATACGTTTTATATCTCCTTATTTAAGTTATTTAATAAATTATTTTAAATTTTCAATTATGTTTTCGTTTTTATTATCATTATCATTTTTACTATCAATTTGTTCAGTTCCAAGTTTAATAAAATCATTTGTTAGTTTTATCTGACTGATATCTGAAACGTCAATACCATTTTTTATAAGGACACTCAGAGTATCTTCAATAATACTGCTTTTTGTTTGAGGTAAAGGTTTTTTTATTGTTTTAACATTAAGCCAGTAGTAACATTTTACGACTATATTTGAAGTCAGCATGTCTACCATTATAAATGATACAGGCTCTTTCAGAATATCTTCGTTTGACTGAAATTCTTCCAATAGAATTTTTCTGACATTTTCTACATTAATTCCGAAATCAAGCTGCAGCGTAAAATCAAATCTCCTGATGGTATCCATTGAATAATTTATCAGTGGATTATTTAGAATCATTGAATTAGGAATAAATATATCATTACCATCAGTAGTTTTTATATTGGTGGTTCTTAATCCCACAGTTGTAATATTACCGGAATAATCTGAAGTCTCAATAAAGTCACCAACATTAAAGGGTTTTTGGAATGCCAGAATTATTCCTGAAATAAAATTCTCGCCTATATTTTTAAATGCAAATCCGATCACTACAGCAGAGAGACCTGCACCGGCAGCAATACCGCCAGCAAAGCCTCCAAGACCAAGTATATTAAGTGCCAGTACAAATCCGCATATAATATAAATCCATTTAAATAATCTGGAAATAATATCATAAACGACTTTATCATTTGCTATCGGATTAATTTTTTTCAGCAGAAATTTTATTATTTTATTATTTGTCAGCACAAAAAATAAGAAGACAATTATTGCCAATACAATCTTGGGAAGCATTTTTAGTACCTGAAGAATAAATTCATTTAAAGATAACAGTATTTCATTTACCATATTAATCTAAGTCTTTTTTTATTGTGTAAAATAATTCGAATAAACAGAATTTTAAAATAATACACAGAATAATAAGTTTAAAGTTACTTTATACAGATACACGCTTTTATTATATTTGCACAATAAATAATTTAAAGTAAATACTTTGCCGAGGACACTTCCTATCACAACATTAGGTATGGAAATTTTAAGAAAAAAAACCACACCTGTAAAAAAGATCGACGCTGAATTTATTAAGCTGATTCAGGACATGTTTTATACAATGGATAAAGCCACTGGAGTTGGACTTGCGGCACCTCAGATCAATGTTAACAAATCTGTTGCTGTAGTTGATATTTCTTATTTAGATGATTATAAAGATTTTAAACCGATGACATTAATAAATCCTGAAATAATCTCCGGATCAGGATCTACTGTCGAGGAAGAAGGCTGTCTGAGCATTCCCAATGTAAAAGCCGAAGTCAAAAGATTCGAGAAGATCATTCTCAAATATATGGACTATGATCTGAATGAGATCCAGACGGAAATGAAAGGATTTCCTGCCCGCGTAGTACAGCATGAGATCGATCATCTTAACGGCATACTTTTTATCGATCATCTTTCAAAGGAAAAGCTAAAAGAACTTAAAAAGGATCTCACACTTGTCAGAAAAGGAAAGATGGATATTGATTATGATATTTTAGTAAATGGTAAATAATTTTTAATTAATAAAAAAAATATGCGGATAATATTTATGGGTACGCCTGAGTTTGCAGTTCCTTCTTTGTCTGCAATTTTTAAAAGCGAACATGATCTGATAAGTGTAGTGACAATTCCTGACAGAAAAAAAGGAAGAGGACAGAATGTAAGTTTTTCTGAAGTGAAAAAATTCGCAATGGCAAAGAGGATTGACTTTCTGCAGCCGGATGATATTTCTAATGAAGATTTTTTAGAAAAGTTAATTTCCCTTAAGCCTGACCTGATTGTAGTAGTTGCATTTAAAATACTTCCGGAAATTATTTTTGATATACCCACTTTTGGAATATTTAATCTGCATGCTTCGCTGCTGCCGAAATACAGAGGAGCTGCTCCAATAAACAGAGCTATTATGAACGGTGAACCTGAAACAGGCGTAACTACTTTTTTCCTTGAGAAAAAAGTGGATACCGGGAATGTTATTCTTCAGCAAAAAATCCCTATACTTCCTGATGATAATGCTGGAAGTCTTCACGATAAATTATCTGAACTTGGTGCAGAAGTTGTAATGAAAACTATAGATCTTATTGACAAATCCGATAAGAATATTCCTCCCGTAATAAAACAAGATGATTCACTTTCCTCCAAAGCTCCAAAGATTTTTAAAGAAGACTGTCTTTTAAGCTGGGATGATCTGTCAGTAAAAATTCATAATAAGATCAGAGGTCTTTCTCCGTACCCTGCTGCATACACGCGGATGATAGATAAAAATATAAAGATATTAAAAAGCAGACTTACAGAAATGAGATCAGAATCCGAACCCGGAGTTATCTCAATTTCTGATAATAAACTTTTAGTAAGTACGAAAGATAATCTGCTTGAAATATTAGAGCTTCAGCCTGAAGGCAAAAATAAAATGTCAGCAAGGGATTTTATAAACGGGTTGAAAATAAAATAATTTCCGGCATAAAATTTATCTACTATCGTTTCAGCAGAGTCTAGTGTTTTTCGGACTCTGCGGAAACAGAAAAGTCTTAGAAAATTATTTTAGCAGCAACATCCTCTTCACATCAGAAAATTCA
>DAORRV010000107.1:0-7365 GCA_035443185.1 Ignavibacteria bacterium
ATCTAACTAGGTTTAAAACAGAATTAAACTGTGAGATAGATTTTATATAAAATAATAAACTACATTATTAAATTTTATAAAAACTAATTATTCAATTATAAAATGTTTTTGACACAAAATACTTTCTACTCTCAAGACCATACTTCAATTGAATTTACTTCAAAGTTATAGATTAATCGTTAACTTTTAATTATGAAAATCAAATACCTGGACCAGATCATTTGAAAAAGATTTCCTCATAATCTCTTCCTGATTTTTTGTAAACTTTGAGAAAGACCCTTCAGCCGGACTGGAGCTTTCTTTTCTACTTACACAATAAAGCTTCTGCCAGTTTGCAAGATCATTCTGTAATAATATTGCTATGAAATTCCATGCACCCATATTTTTTGGTTCTTCCTGAACCCAGATCACACGGTCAGCATTTTTATATGAAGCAAGAATTTCTGTCATAACATCAGTCTTGTATGGATAATATTGTTCGAGCCTTACAATCGCAGTATCGAAATGTTCATTCTCCTTCTGATATTTTCTCAGGTCATAATAAATTTTACCACTGCAGATTATCACACTCTTTATGTCAGATTTATTTTCAGGAACATCATCAATTATTTCTATAAACTTACCGGATGTAAAATCTTCTTTTATGGATTTAGCTTCAGGCAGTCTCAAGAGACTTTTTGGAGTCATTATTACAAGAGGTCGTCTCTTTCTGTGTTTGGTCTGCTTTCTAAGCAAATGAAAATATTGTGCGGATGTAGTAAGGTTACAAACTATCATATTGTCATCAGCGCAAATTGTCAAAAATCTTTCCAGTCTTGCACTTGAATGTTCCGGTCCCTGACCTTCCTGCGCATGAGGCAGCAGCATAACAATATTATTAGGCAGTCCCCATTTTGTATAAGAGCTTGCAATAAAATTATCAATGATCACCTGAGCCGCATTTACAAAATCTCCAAACTGAGCTTCCCATAATACAAGTGTGATCGGATCTGCAGTGGAATAGCCATATTCAAATCCAAGAACGGCTGCTTCGGAAAGTAAACTGTCAAGAGGTTCGATCTTCGCTTTTTCAGGAGCGACATTATTTAATGGAATTATCTCATCTCCGTTTTCAGCATCAGTTAGTATAATATGTCTTTGTGAAAAAGTACCTCTTGAGCTGTCCTGCCCGCTGAGCCTTACAGGGATACCTTCCTGCAAAAGACTTCCATAAGCTAGTGACTCTGCAAATGCCCAGTCTATTTCTATATCCTTATCAAGAAATTCTCTTCTTGATTCAATAAATTTTTTAAGCTTAGGATGAATATGAAAATCTTCCGGTATAGTTGTGATCGCAGTTACGATCTCATTCAGTTTATCTATAGGAACGAATGTATCAAAATTTGATTCGACTGCAAGTATCTCTTCTTTTGTAACAGCAAGTGGTCTGTCAGCTTTAAACTTCTGAACTGATTCATGACTTTCACTCATCTTGTCATAGATCTTCTTTTCAGAAATTTCAATCTCTTCAGGAGTTATGACTTTTTCTGATAAAAGTTTTTTTGTATAAATCTCTTTTACAGATGGATGACTTCTGATAGTCTTATACATGATCGGCTGTGTGAATGCAGGTTCATCTGCTTCATTATGTCCGAGTCTTCTGTATCCAAAAACATCAATAAAAACATCTTCATTAAATTTCATTCTGAATTCAAGTGCAAGTTTTGTAACAAGCATAGTAGCTTCAGGATCATCACCGTTCACATGAAAAATCGGTGCCTGTATCATCTTGCCAACATCAGTTGCATAAACAGAAGATCTTGCATCTATAGGAGAAGTTGTAAATCCGATCTGATTATTTATAATTATATGAATTGTGCCTCCTGTTTTATATCCATGTAGTTGAGAAAGATTCAAAGTCTCTGCGACAATTCCTTCTCCTGCCACTGCAGCATCTCCATGAATCAGCACAGGAATAATTTTATTTCTTTCAAGATCATTCATCCTCATTTGTTTAGCTCTGACAATTCCTTCGACTACTGGATTTACAAATTCCAAGTGAGAAGGATTTGATGCAACCGATACTCTGATCTTTTTATCATGAAAAGTTTCATACTCTCCTGATGCTCCGAGATGATATTTTACATCACCTGAACCCTGGGAAGATATAGGGTCAATATAACCTTCAAATTCAGAAAAAATAGTTGACATGGATTTCCCGATAATATTTGCGAGCACATTTAGTCTTCCTCTGTGAGCCATGCCCAGTACAAGTTCTTCGACGGAATAATCTACAGCAGAAGAAAGAAGATGATCTAAAGTTGCAATAATAGTTTCAGAACCTTCCAGTGAAAATCTTTTGTGACCAATGTATTTTTTATCAATAAACTTTTCAAAATTCTCTGCTTCAGATAATTTAAAAAGTATGTGCTTCTTTTCTTCATTAGAAAATGAAGGTAAATTTTTTGTAGGTTCCATTTTATCCTGAAGCCATTTCTTTTGTTCAGGATCCTGAATATGTCTGTACTCAACTCCGATCTTGTCGCAGTATGTTTGTTGCAGGATATCAAGTATTGTTCTCAATGTTGCTGTACGCAGACCGCCAAGTCCGTCAGTTATAAATTCTCTGTCATAATCCCAAACAGTAAATCCGTAATTCGACGGATCAAGCTCCGGATGATACTGTACTTTGAGATACAGCGGATCGAGATTTGCAAGCAGATGACCTCTTACACGAAACATATTTATTAATTGAATCGCCTTTGCCTGTCTTTCAATTTCTTCCAGATTATCAATTCTTCCAAGGTCCTCGGCAGTCTTATCTGAAAACCATTTTACAGGTGTCATTGGAATTCCCAGGTCTTCAAATATTTCTTCAAAAAAATTATTTTCACCTCTTAGAAGTCCCGACAATTCTTTCAGAAATAATCCTGACTCTGCTCCCTGTATTATTCTGTGATCATATGTACTTGTCATATTCATGATCTTACTGATCCCTATAGTAGTAATAATCTCACTTGTTACTGCCTGATATTCCGCCGGATAATCAATTGCACCTGTAGCAATAATCGCACCCTGACCAATCATTAATCTCGGAGTCGATGCCACAGTCCCGATCGTTCCCGGATTGGTAAGTGTAATAGTCGTTCCCTGAAAATCTGAGATCTCAATTTTATTTTTTCTTGATCTGTCAATGATATCATTATAAGCTTTGAAGAATTGACAGAAATCCATTTGATTTGCTTTCTTAATATTTGGAACTATAAGCGATCTGCTGCCGTCCTTTTTTTCAAGATCTACTGCAAGACCCAAATTGATATCTGTCTTTTTTACAAGATTCGGATCACCGTCAATAATTGTATAGGAATTATTCATGACAGGAACATGGCTGATACCTTTGACAATTGCCCAGCCAATAATATGTGTATAGGAAAGTTTGCCGCCGTTTTTCTTTTTTAAAAAATCATTTATAATCCTGCGGTTTTCTTCAAGTACTTTTACAGGGATCGTTCTGAATGTAGTTGCAGTCGGAACTGTGAGACTGCTGTTCATATTTTCAATGATCTTTGCGCTGACTCCTCTGATCACCTGTGCTTCTTCACCTTCGCCGGGTGGAGGCATAATTAAATTTGACACAGGAGAATTATTTTTTGATTCAGTCTGAGTGTCTGATTTATAAGCAGTCTGATTTCCGTTTTTTGAATTAAGTTTCAGATCTTTAAAAAGTTCTTTCCATTTATCACTGACAGAATCAGGATCACTTTTATACTGACCTAATAATTCTAATACGTACCATGTATTAACTCCAAATTCCGATATTTTTTCCTGCTGCTCAGCAGTTAATTCTTCTAATTTCATTTTAATTTTATTTTGCACAATTTAATTAAAATATAAAACAAGTTCAGTGTTTAATAAAACCTATTTTAATTTTTGAAAAAAATATTATAGTAAAAATTTCTTTCTTGATCTTTTTTGAGAAATTACATGAAGATTTTTTAGACGGGTTTGAATTGCTCAAAAGACTGCAGGCATTTATTGCAGTAATGAATAGCCCTGCACTGTGTTGGACCGAAGGTAGATTTTAAAGTTGTATCTTTACTTTCACAAAACGGACATTCGACATTTTGAAGCATCTCGATCTGAACGAGACCATTATGATATCCGGGCAAAGCAAATCCGGATTCTTTCAGCATCTCCCTCCCCTTTTCAGATATCATATTTGAATTCCATTGTACATCATAATTCACATCCACATTTACATTATTCAGATCCAGCCCGGCAAGTTTTTCCTTTACATCATTTTTCATATAATCTATTGCAGGACATCCTGCGAATGTCGGAGTCATGGTGACAAATGCATTATTATTCTCATCCACTTTCACACCTGTAATAACTCCAAGCTCTACTACAGAGATCTTTGGTATCTCCGGGTCCATTACTTCCTGCAGCTTTTCCCATATTTTTTTCTCATCTGTTATCATATATACAAAAGATTTCTTATTTAAATTTTATCAGTCATATCAAAAACTATTAACTACTTACTTTTATTGCTCCTCCCCTTTGTACAAAGTAGAGGCTGGGAGGGGTTTGAATAGTTAAGTTTAAACTGACTATACTGATTTAAACTATAGTACTGCAAATTATTATCTGTTATTTTTTCTGCAACAACCCCTTCGCTCCCCTATTTTTAAGAGGAATTACTTTTGGATTTTTCTGAATAGTGCTATTAAAAATTTTGACCTATATCAATAAAAAAAATTCAATCAAAAATTCTTAATTCCTAATTCATAATTCCAAATTCATAATTCCTGATTGATTCTCACCATTCCGCATCTTTATCAATCCTATAAACTTCCGTCATTTCATCTATCAGTGGTTTCAGATATTCTGTATGTTTCCCTTTCCTTCCACCATAAGAAATTTCAGGATCTTTTATTTCCGGTATTTTTAAATTAGCATTTTTCAAAACGGGTACAACAGTATCATACCACTTCTCATGCAATTCCTTTTCACCAAAGAAAATTTTATTCTCAATAAGTATATCTTCATAATCTGATGGTTCGAAAATTCCCAAAGCCAGTGGAAAACATTCATCAAGTGCTTTTTGAATTCTGACTGGACTGTCTCCTGCACCTTTACCAAGCTGATTGATCCATGTAATCGCATGCATAGTATGGTATTTAATTTCACCTTTGAACTTTCTGGAAATTTTTGCCAATGGCTCAAATGAAGAAGATGCAAGCATATTAAATCTGATAGCTTCTGACATATCAAAAAGAAAATGACGCATCAGACTGAAGTCATATTCACCAATTGGATATTCGACCAGATGGCAGCATTTATATTCATCGACACTTCTTGTAAATGCAAGTGTATCAGGATCTTTTTCACCCATTTGATTTAGCAATTGATACAAAGCCTGTGACTGTCCGAGTTTATCCTGAGCCATTGATGAAAATGCAATGTCTTCTTCGAGTATCGGACCGAGACCTGTCCATTCTGAATTTCTATGACCGAGTATAAGCTGATCATCAGCAATTCTATATAAAAGATCTTTTACAGCAGTAGTTTGAATTTCGTTAAGGTCTTTCACTTATGTAGATTGTTTCCTTTCTTTTTTAAATTTATTAATTCTTTCCATTACTTTATATCCGCCGGCTTCTCTGTAAACTTTTTCCGGAGTAGTATCAAAAATATCTTCATTATCATAACCCGTCGAGATCACATCACCTGTACTGACTACCCAGAGATTTACACATTTATATCTTCTTGCAAATTGTTCCTTCGCAAGTATTACAGCCATTTCAGGATTCGGTGCATGCAGCGAACCTACATGTAAATGCCGGTCACCTTTTTTGGTCTGATGAAACACTTCATAAGTCTGCCAGTGATGAAGATCTTTTATTGGATCTACATCAGGCACTATAGACAGCTCTTCACGTGTGACTCTTGGATCAATGGAAATAATAGAATTTATATTATTTATAGATTTGATATTTTTATCAGACATGTAATTTCAGATTAAGCTCAATAATTATTTTTTACCGTTGCAGTTATTCAGAATTTTATGAAAGCGGAACGGTATATTTTTCTTCAGTTCTCATCAAAGCCTTTCTTACCCATTCACCTTTTTCTTCAGCTCTTCTTCTGACAGCAAGTCTTTCCTGATTACAAGGTCCATCGCCGTTAATGACTCTTTTAAATTCCTGCCAGTCAGGTTCCGTATATTCCCAGATTCCTGAATCTGTATTTTTCTTTAATAACGGATCAGGAATTACAAGTCCAAGTTCCCAGATCTTTGGAACATACATATCAAGAAATTTCTGCCGCATGTCATCATTCGTAGCCATCTTTACTTTCCACCGCATCAGAGTTTCAGTGTGAACGGAAATTTTATCTGAAGGTCCGAAAAAATGCATTATCGGAGGCCACCATCTTGTCAAAGCTTCCTGCACCATTTCCCTCTGCTTTGAAGTTCCAGTCGCAAGGAAAACTACATTGTCATGACCATATTTAAGGTGAAAAGATTCTTCCACGCAGATTCTCTCAAGCGCTCTGCAGTAAGGTCCGTATGAACCTTTGGAATTTGCAACCTGATTAATGATCGCACCTGCATCTATGAGCCATGCAATAATGGCAGTATCAGCCCAAGTGACAGCGGGATAGTTGAATACATTTGAATATTTTGATTTACCTGTAATGAGATCATTTATCATATCTTCCCTTGTCTTACCGAGAGTTTCCGCTGCACTGTAAAGAAGCTGTGCATGACCTACTTCATCCTGAACTTTTGCCATCAGCGCAAGTTTCCTTCTGAATCCGGGTGCGCGCGTGATCCATGTACCTTCGGGTAATGCGCCGATTATTTCAGAATGAGCATGCTGTTCGATCATTCTGATAAGCTGCTTTCTGTATTCAGCAGGCATCCAGTCGGCAGGTTCAATTTTTTCCCCTGCAGCTATTCTTGCTTCAAAATTTTCTAATTTATTAACGTCATCTGTTTCAGTCTGTCCGTTTTTTGATTCCTCAAAAATATATCCGCCACCGTACATAATAAATAATTTTTATTTATGAAATTTTTTGTTTGTAAAATTTAGCATTTTTAATTAAGAGAAAATATTACTTTTGAAATCCGAATTTTAATCTGAAGTGGCAATTCAATAAGAATTGTTGCAATAAAAAGGGGGGGATATTTACTTATAAATATTTCCTCTGACTTTGAAAATAGAAACATGCATCATTTAATTTTTCGGACGCATTAAGTAAATCACCGAACGGTATATGTGATTTACTTAATGCATCAGGTAAATCACCGGACGCATTTTGTAATTTACTTTATCCGTCGGGTGAATCACCGGACGCTATTTGTGATTTACTTTATCCGTC
>DAORRV010000107.1:7465-9277 GCA_035443185.1 Ignavibacteria bacterium
TGTGATTTACTTTATCCGTCAGGTAAATCACCGAACGGTATATGTGATTTACTTTATCCGTCAGGTAAATCACCGGACGATATATGTGATTTACTTAATGCGTCTGGTAAATCACAGGACGGTATATGTGATTTAAATAATGCATGGATTTATTTTTCCAGTGCTATAAATAAATTTAAACATGCGTTGTAAAATTCTGAAGACTTAATAATTTTATCAAAAAATAAGTTGATGAAATAACGGGATAAGTAGAATGAATTTTTTGGATTTAAAGCTGTGTGTCCTTAACAATGTAAATAGTTTGCTCATTGAAAACATATTACTTATTTTGCAGACATTAGAAATTTAATTTTTATTATAATTTGAATGAAGTCATTTAAGTTAGTTTGCAAATTCATATTTTTATTATTCCCGTTTTTTTTGTTTTTTTATTCATGCTCAAAGGAAACAATTACCAATTCCTCTGAAGATTATTCATCTATTTTAATAACATATGAGAATGGCGTAATTCTTGGCGGGGATGAAACAGACTGGTGCTGGAAGCAGTGTGTTACTGTGAGTTTTCCATTTCTATGTAATAAGGTAAATCCTCCTTCCGAATCCTTCTCAGCGAACTGTGCATTTCAAATTTGAAATTGAAAATGATTCCACACATTTCAGGATGTATATTCTCAGAAGTCAAACTGATACTGTAAATATTCTAAATGACTATTACAGTGCCGGCAATTATTTTATGAATTATAATACATCAACTTTAGGACTGCCTAATGGTTACTATAGAGTTTATACAGAGATGGATAATCTCAGATGTTTTAGCGATGTGAAGTTTGAGTGATGCAAGTTTTTAATTCATTGAAATTACTTCTCGGAATTTTTTAATACTATTGATTCTTTTCCGAAAAATTCTTTGTACCAGATATTGTAAATATTTTTTGGATCTTCAGAAATGTCATATAAGAAAAATACCTGCGGCACATTTTCAATCTTATCAATTTTAATATTTTCATCATTACTGTTTCTAATTTTCTCATACCTGTCATTCATTTCCTGATTATACCTTTTGGCTTCACCTGAGATTACTTCTGAATAAGCGATCTTAATATTATTTGAAAGATATAAAAACAAAATAATTAATATGTATGATGAAAGATTTAAGATCATCGGTATTCTGAAATTTTCCTTTTTGTATTTTAGTTTGAAAAAATTTAAAACAACTATCACATTATAAAACCATAATATTAATAATGTCAGATACGAAATATTTAATGTCCTTCCATAATGCAAAGTGCCTGTATTCCATGTAACAATAAAATTTTGAACAAATAAAAAAACAGGTATTAACAGTAAAGAGTATATGGGTTTGATCCGAAATAAACGTGATCCTGATTCCGTATTACTATCTGAAATTTTATTGAATAAAGGAATTAAAATAATTGTAATCGGTAAAAGTGGTGAGAGAAATATCCATTGTAATAATTTTTTGAATACTAGGGTAAAAGAATTTACAACTGAATAATAAAAATTATGGTCATTCGGAAATGATGCAGATGCTCTGAGATTGTTTCCTGATGATAAGATTGCAATTGAAAATGATATGACAAATATTACTCCAAACAAAACCAGTTCTTTGCTGATCTTTCTTTCTTTATAAAAGTTGTGAATCAGTATGATTGATAAAATCATAAGAAATAAAACTCCTGTGATTTCACTCGAACCGGATATTCCGATAACTGATAATGAACATATTACAATAGAAAGTGCGTTGTGCGTTGTGCGTTGTGCGTTGTGCTTGGTTAATTTATGATAAAAGAT
>DAORRV010000108.1:0-9025 GCA_035443185.1 Ignavibacteria bacterium
TTAATTTAGGAATTAAATTTTTCTGTAACAATGTAAAACATTTTCGAAAAAAAAATGCATAAAAATCCTTTATCTGTTTAGAGTTTATAAATTACAAGCTTTACATTTATTTATGATTTATTAAAATTAATTATTATACATTGAAAATTTGTAATTGAACATTGTTTTCTATATTGTTTGCTTTACTCAATTTTAATAGCTAGCTGAAACCATTTTACATTTAAAATGACATACGAAGATTTATTGACAGGACTTATCGAAAGTGATGACAGGTTTATGGTGCTGACAGCTGAGAACAGAGCGACTATAAGAAGTTTACCGGGAAAGATCGGAGATAAATTTCTCGATACGGGAATTACAGAGCAGACGCTTGTCGGCGCAGCATGCGGACTTGCACTGAGAGGCAGGATTCCTGTTGCGCATGCACTGGCAACGTTTCATACTATGAGAGCTTTTGAATTTATCCGCACAGATGTGGGCATTGGAAATCTCCCTGTAAAGTTAGTCGGCGGATTTTCAGGATTTCTTTCGGAGGCAAACGGTCCGACACATCCCCCCTTATGCCTCTAAGTAAAATTCTATTTACTTAAAATTACAGTTTAATTAGTTTTCAATTGACAGTGATCAGAATTGCGCAGTTAAGATCAGATGTATTTAAAAGAACTATAGAAAATTAACGGGAGTTGGCTTTAAAAAACAATGGACATTTTGACGATTTTACAGAGTGAATTTTTTTCGGATTTTGGAAGATTTATTTTTATATTGCAGTGATTTTTTTTTAGTTTAGCGTGTAAACTATCATTGCAAAAAGTATACCTATTATCACAATACTCCTACACAATTTTTATGATTTTTATCATTAAACATTCTGACCACAGTCCTGTTCTCTGAAAATTATTCCTGGTAATATTCAGACGATAAATTTAGTCAAACTTCTGATATTATTGAGATGAACTAATTTTTTAATTAAAATTTAGATATCATGAAAAAGTTAATTTTTACAATTTGTATGCTGTTATTTATTATAATTGTTCCGCTTGAAATAAATGCGCAATGGGTTCAGGTGAATATAGGAACTGTAAATGTTTCAACTCTTAAAAGTGATGGAAATTTGTTACTTGCCGGTACGAATTCCGGTTTTTATTTGTCCTCAGACAATGGAGCTACCTGGAATCAAAGAAATAATGGATTAACAAATTTAGGGATTCGGGATCTGGCAGTTAGTGGTACAAATTATATAGTTGCTACTGATAGCGGGGAATATCTTTCTTCTGATCAGGGTGCTAATTGGAATTTTTTTGGGATTACCCCATTCCCGCTACATAATTTTGCCGTTATAGGATCTACAATTATGGCAAGCAGCGGTCCAAGTGTTTTCCGATCTACTAATTTTGGAAATAATTGGAGTTTGGAACATTTTTTCCTCTTGTTTAATGCATATGGGGAACCTTCAAACATTACTTGCATAGAGGCAATTGGTTCAACATTTCACCTGGGATCTTATGATGGCGGTGCTGTTTTGTCAACTGATTATGGCTCAAATTGGGTATGGGATGGCGGCGGTCTACCCAATCATTATCCGTTATCGCTTCCCACAGTTTATGGATTTGCATCCATCGGTAATAATTTATATTTAGGAGCATCCGGATTTACCTTTAATGGGATTTACACGGGTGGTTTATACCACAGGGATATCAATGCTACGGGCTGGTCACTACTAAGTAATAATTTATATATGTCAATCACTTGCCTGGGATCAGAATCTGACAAATTGTTTGTTGGTGCATCAGGATTTCTTATGACAACTAACAATGGATTAAACTGGATAAATAAATCTCAGGGATTAAATCCTTCCGGTAATATTTATTCCATTCTTAATAAGGATGATCTTATCTTTATTATCAATAACGGCAGAATCTGGAAACGCAATAAAGCTGAAATGTATTCCTATCAACCAAATGATATTGGTGCGGTTAAGGTTTCGAATCCTCAGAACAATGGTAATTATTATGTTGATTGCGATTCCGGAGTTTATATTTATCCAGGAACAACAATAGAAAACTTCGGGTCAAATAATCAGATAACACCTTTTGAAGTATTTATCGAAATCAAGTACGGAACAAACACTGTATATCTGAACTCCAAATTTGACACTATAAGTGCGGGTGGCTCTCATGATGTAATATTCGATCCTTATTTTGTTCCTGAGAATGCAGTGGGGGAATTTAAAATAAAATCATGGACTAAATTGCTGTCGGATTCAAATGAATATAATGATACATCCTGGTCGGTATTTAATGTATTTAATCCAAATTATTCAGTTACACCAAATGTACTTTCAGGAGGATATGAATTTGCAAATTCAACAACTGGTGCCGGTTGCGCTCCTGATCAACCTGTTTTTTATTGGGAAGACACAACAGGAAGTATAAGTCTTATTTCAAATGGAATACCTCAAATCCCTTTATTTGAAGGAGATATAGATAACGGGGTTTTTTTAATAGATAACATTTTTCCATCCGGTATTAACTTCAGATTTTTCTCTGATGTTTTTAATGATTTCAAAATTTCGACAAATGGAATTATAGGTATGGGGGAAAATTCAGTGGGAATAACAGATCCCGACCCGAAACCGGTACCCGAACTTAGTACTATGGTAGTGCCGGCATTTTTTGCATTCTGGTGTGACCTTGATTTTAGTGATCCTGATGTAATGGGAAGAAATTTAAAATATAAAGTAAATAATGACAGGCTGATCATTACTTATGACAGAGTTCCTGTCAAGAACCCATTACAAGATTCTGAAGATTATTTATCCTTTCAGATAATTCTGGAACCTAATCCGACCAGTAATGGAATTCTAACAGTTCAGTTTGACAATACAAAAACCGGTTCAACATTCTTAAACAAATATTATTCCAATACATTAAATGCACATACTATCGGACTCCAGGAATATGATTACAGAATCAATAGAGGAATTCAATACAGACACCAAAACTCAGCGGGAGTGGTAACAACAAATGGTCCTTTATTCAGTTCACCACTTGCAGTTTCGTTTGGTTCTGATAATTCAGTTCTCCCGGCTGAACTTTTATCTTTCACTTCATCCGTTAATGAAAACAATGTCAATTTAATCTGGCAGACAAACAAAGAATTAAACAACTCCGGCTTTGACATTGAAAGATCAGCAATAGACGACCAGTGGATAAAGGCAGGTTTCATTCCCGGAAACGGAAATTCAAATGTACCAAAAGAGTATTCATTCACAGACAAAAACCTTGCTCCCGGAAAATACAAATACAGATTAAAGCAGATCGACTTTAACGGCAGCTTTGAATATTACAGTCTTGCAGGTGAAGTGTCTATCGGCATTCCTGATAAATATCAACTGTCACAGAATTATCCGAACCCGTTCAATCCGGCTACAGTCATTCGTTATTCCTTAACCGAAAATAGTTTTACGACTCTTAAGATCTATGACATAACCGGAAGGGAGATGACAAGACTTGTAAACGAAAAACAGGAAGCCGGCAGATATGAAGTAATATTTAACGGCAGTAATCTCGCAAGCGGAGTTTATTTTTATGAATTGAGATCGGGGGATTTTGTTGCGCAGAAAAAAATGGTGATACTTAAATAGTTATGTAGTTAATAGTTAATAGTTAGTATTTATTTTTTTCTCCTTCCATAGCCTCGACTCCCTCCTCCTTGCAAAGGAGGGGGCCGGGGGGTGGTTGTCATGATAGTATTAGCTTTAATTTTACGAGCCCGCTTTTTTCTCTCGCTCCGATCTCCCGATTGGGAGCGTCCGGGACTCAGACGGTACTGCGCGAATCCTCGAAAAGTCCTGCAACAAAAAGTATGCCTTTTCTAACAATTCCCCTAAAAAATTTTTATGATTTTTATCATTTAACATTCTGACCACAGTCCTGCATTCTGAAAATGATTCTTAGTATTATCCTAACGGTAAAGTTTGTCAAACATCTGATAATATTGAGATGAACTAATTTTTTAATTAAAATTTAGAAATCATGAAAAAGTTAATTTTTATAATTTGTATTTTAGCGCTGGCTGTCGTAATAAATATTGATAGAGCTGAAGGACAGTGGACATCGATCGGACCTTATGGAGCTTCAATAACTGCAAGTGGTTCTTATGAAAACAAATTATTTATTGCAACAAAAGATAAAGGTATTTTCAGATCATTAGATAATGGAAATACCTGGGAGTTTGTCTATCTGTTACCAAAAAATAATTGCCTTAATTGTCCTGTCCAATCAATATTAGTAAATGAAACATATGTATTTGTCCTTGAATCATGGGGGGGGCTGTTCAGGTCAACTAATAACGGAAATACATGGAGCAAATTGACCAATTTTGGGGGGGAATTTATAAAGTCTTTTAATGAAATTTTGTATCTTGGAAATAGTTGGGGAAAATTATATCAATCTACCAATAATGGGGATAACTGGACAGTGATAAGAGACTTTTCCCTGATAAATCCCGACACATATATAACTGACATAGCATTACATAATTCCTATTTATTTGTTTCCGATGCAGTAGGATATATATTCAGAAGCAGTAATGGAGGAGTTAACTGGTCATTAGTTCTCGACTCATTGGGAACTTTATCTTTTAGAAACCTTGTATCGAGTAATTCATTTTTATTTACATCCGAATATTACAACAAATTATTAAGAACTTCTGATAATGGTAATACATGGGAAATTGCAAACAATGGATTAACGGGTGTATCTACATCTTCATTGAAAATTTTTAATTCGCAGCTTTTTATTACAACTACTGACGGGGTTTTTAAATCTTATGATAATGGAAATAACTGGATCAATGTCAGCAATGGACTTCTTCAAACAAATGTTAATAACTTGTTTACAGGAGATGGTGCATTATTTGTTGGCTGCACTTCCCAAGGTATATATAAGACCACTAATTATGGAAACTACTGGTATGAGACTAATACAGGATTTACAGGAAATAGAATAAATTCACTTACATCAAATAGTGAATATTTGTTTGTCGGCACAAGTTATGGAGAAATATATCGATCATCTGATCAGGGAATAAACTGGACTTCAATAAGTAATGGAATTGTGACGCTATATAATATTATTCTTTTTGTGAAAGATAGCTTCATTTTCTGCTTAACACAAAATGAAGGTATATTTAGATCTTCAGACAATGGTGAAAATTGGGAATTAATTAACAATGACCTCCCTGGATCTTCTTTTACTTGTCTTGCAGAATCAAATTCAGATATTTTTCTCGGCAGCTATAGCAAAGGTATATACGTCTCAACAAATAATGGCGGAAATTGGATTTCAAAGAATAATGGATTTCCAAATGTTATTTATCCGCCTTCATTACCAACAATAATATCAATTTTTTCAGACGGAAACAATATATACGCCGGTTTGTATAGTCCATCATTATGGGGACAAAATGTTCGTATTTATAGGTCATCAAATAATGGTAACAACTGGATTTTAAAAAATAACGGATTTGAAGGTGAATTAAGTAGCTTTTCATCAAATGGAAATTATATATATGCTGCAGGCTCAAGAGGTATATTTCGTTCATCTGATAATGGAGATAACTGGATCCTGCACAATAACGGTTTTGTAAATCAAAATGCGTATTCAGTTTATGCATCGGAGAATAGTGTTCTCGCCACAAATGATTCGGGATTTTTCTATTCGGATGACAATGGATTAAATTGGTATCAGGATAACGATGGATTTAAGAGTAACGATATTATCTTACAACTTCATCCTTATCATGGGGAGGTTTTTGCAGGATTAAAATCTGGATCTGTGTGGAAAAGCAGTACAGTTCTTCCGGTTGAGCTTTTATCTTTCACATCATCCGTTAATGAAAACAATGTCAAACTCAACTGGCAGACAAACAAAGAAATAAACAACTCCGGCTTTGACATTGAAAGATCAAATGTAAAAGACCAGTGGACTAAAGCAGGTTTCATTCAGGGAAATGGAAATTCGAATGAACCGAAAGAATATACATTCACCGACAAAAACCTTGCTCCGGGAAAATACAAATACAGACTTAAACAAATCGACTTTAACGGCAGCTTTGAATATTACAGTCTTGCAGGTGAAGTGTCTATCGGCATTCCTGATAAATATCAACTGTCACAGAATTATCCGAACCCGTTCAATCCGGCTACAGTCATTCGTTATTCCTTAACCGAAAATAGTTTTACGACTCTTAAGATCTATGACATAACCGGAAGGGAGATGACAAGACTTGTAAACGAAAAACAGGAAGCCGGCAGATATGAAGTAATATTTAACGGCAGTAATCTCGCAAGCGGAGTTTATTTTTATGAATTGAGATCGGGGGATTTTGTTGCGCAGAAAAAAATGGTGATACTGAGATAGTTATTAGTTAATAGTTAGTAGTTAGTTGTTAGTTGTTAGTTGTTAGTTGTTAGTAGTTAGTTGTTAGTTGTTAGTTGTTAGTTGTTAGTTGTTAGTTGTTAGTAGTTAGTAGTTAGTAGTTAGTTGTTAGTATTTGAAATTACTCAAAACAATATTTGAAAACCTCCCGCCGCCGCCGCCTTGCAGGAAAGTGTCTCAAAACTAATTTCCCCCGTTGAAGGTCTTTTCAAAAAGTTTGCCGTGACTGATCTTTAAATTAAATTCTCCTTTTGTGTAAACTTTTTGATCACCAACAGCAGTGCCGGGGATGTTTAACTGCTGAATGTGTTAGAATAAACATTTTAAAGCTTCATCGTAAGTTTTATAAAAATTCTCCGCGCCGGATTTTTTAGAGATTACAGATACATATTTTTTCTTTTTCATTCATTTATTTTAAAAGTATCATTCGTTTTGAATCTATAATATTCCCATCTATTTCCAATCTGTAAAAATATATCCCGCTCGCAAACCCACTTCCGTCAAACTCCACAGAATTATACCCCGCATTCTGTTTCTCATTTACCAATTCAGCCACTTCATTCCCAAGCACATCATATACTTTTATCGAAACAAAACTGAACATTGATAATTGATAATTGATAATTGTGCGTGGGTTGAATGGGTTTGGGAAATTCTGTGAAAGTGAATAATCTTCAGGAATTTCTGAGGAGATATTTGTGAAGTCTGTGAGAATTCCGCCGGTGGTGGTTTTGAGGATTGTGCCGCTGTCGCCGACTACCCAGCCGGTGAGGGAGTCTGTGAAAACAATATCATGTTTCATTTGTGTATTTTGAAGATTTGGATAATTTACCCAGTTACTTCCGCCATTCGTTGTTGATCTTATACTTCCATAACTTGTCAGCCAGCCTATATTATCATTTATAAAAAAAACAGAACTTACTTCACCTAAATTACATAAAATACATTGTGACCAAACGTCTCCTCCGGTTTTAGTTCTATAAGTTGAGCCGTATCCAACAGTCCAACCAATAAAAGAATCTATGAAAAATATAGAATTAAGTCTTATTGTTCCATACTGCACGATCCAGTTTAATCCGCCATCATATGTTTTCTTTACTTGTTCAGTACCTAATATGTAATACCCATTTATAATCCACCCTTTATATATATTTATAAAAAAAATAGATTTTATAAAATCACCTTCATAGTCAATAGAATCCCAGTCAACACCTCCGTTCGTTGTTCTAAAAAGTTTTGAATAATTTCCACCTAAATATCCTTCATTATTGTTCAAAAAAAATACTGAGGAAAAATTAATTTTTGACATTACTGAATTTAAACGAAACCAGTTATCACCGCCATTTATAGTTTTTAAGAAAATTCCGCTGTCACCTGCAATATAGCCGGTGTCAATAGATGGAAAATTTAAAGCTCTAAGATTGTAATGAAATCCCGAAAATTGCGGATTCCAATATAAACCACCATTTGTGGTCTTTAATATCTTTCCACTGTCTCCCACACACCATCCGGTCTGAGAATTGACAAACTTTACTGAATTCAAATTAGTCGTGACTCCGCTGATTTGATTTATCCAGCCGGATTGAGAATAAATATTTGTAAATAAAATAAAATAAAATGAAACACTTAATAAAAATTTTGATATCAACAAAATAAATAATTTATAAAATTCTAAATTAAGTTAAATCAGTACTAACTATAAAAATGAAATTTGAAGTGTCTCCAATTACGAGTGAAATTCCAGTATCTAAACTTTTATTTGCAAAAAACCCATAATTCTTTATAGATATTCCGGTAAAACCCGCTTGAAATATGATTGTTCCAATTGATGTATTTCCGGTTACAGCTTTAATATTATTAAGAGTTAAATTAGGCAATAATGTATCTGGTTTTTCCAATACAATACATTTCGAATTTGATGTATTATCTTTATTTATAATTTTTGCATTTTTTAACAATAAGTTGGCATCATTCTGCAAATATAGACTACCTGTAAATCCAAAGCCCTCAATGTATTCAGATTTTATTAAAATTTGCTCGTTATTTGAATCTATTTTAATTGCTGATTTTATTAAACTAATTAATTCTTTGCAATTAAAATAACCTTTTGTATTATTATCAAACATATTTATTGCTTCTTCATTTTCAGAAAAAACTTTCCTCCCAATAAATATACCTGTACCTTCATGCAAATGAATTCCGATTCCGGAATTAAACGAACCGTTGAAATTTAGTATTTCATCAAAATATAGAATTAATTTTTGAGTTCCTGTACCTTGATCTAAATGAACTGCTGCAATCGCATTAGCAATGTTCATCTTAGTAGTTAATTTTTTTATATTCGCAGTAATCTCACCTTCTCTATGTGAAAGGCAATGTCCAAGATTTCGACAAAGTATTTCATTTACGTGAATGAAGCCATTTCCTCTTGAAATTATAGCTGTTGTTCCTGAGCTTAGTTCAGTAATTTGTCCAGTTATAACTTTTTCCGCATTGATATTTATATCGTCTGAATTATTATTATTCAAATATACTGCTCCATGAGATTTTCCATAAACTAAATTGCATTCAAGATGAAATTTTTT
>DAORRV010000109.1:0-8872 GCA_035443185.1 Ignavibacteria bacterium
ATGGTAAGTATGTTGCAAGCGGAATGTATGTAGTTTATATAGACTGCAAAGCTGCAGGTGCAAAAACTTTGAAGATAGCGGTGTTTCAGAGCCGGTGACCTCAAAGACTTTTTTGACCTTTAAGGCTAAAAGGCTCGAAGAAACTAAGATATTAAGACATTAAGAAAATAAGAATCTAAGATAAAAAATATTAAAGAACATAATTAATTTTAATGAATTGTTACAAAAAGTTTTTTCTTTGAGCCTTCGAGCCTTTGAGGTAAAGAAGAAATAGATTTTAAATGCAGTCAGCATTTTCATATATGAAAGGCAACTTCGTTCTTTGATCATATAAATTAAAAAAAACCAGGTCACTGTTAGTCTGTCCTGAAAATAAAAAAAGGAGTTCCTGTCGAGGGTCGGGGGCTTCTTTTTTTTGCTTACCTCAACGGCCCGAAGACTCAAAGAGATTTATTTCAAATGATTTTATAATTGTGTCTTTTGTAATTTGGCTAAACGATCTTTTTAGTATAAATTTTAAGATTGGAAACGAAATCATCTTTTCTAATAAATCAAATAGCTTTTCTTTGAGCCTTTGAAACTTCGGGGTATAGCTCTACAGTAAAAAATTGAATAAAAAAATTATATTGTTTTTAAAAATTAAATACTCAATATTGGAACTGATTTTCAAAAAGCGCTGCATATTTTTATTAAACCTTCGAATAAATATTAGAGTATAGCCTTTTCTACATGTTCCGTTATTCTTAAAAAATTTAAATCATAATTCTATGTATAAAAGGAGTATTTTAATTCTCGTTTTATTTTTATCATTAAAGTCCATTTCATTCTCACAGACAGACAAATGGGAAAATTTCACGGATTTTAAATCTATTACATCAATTGCCTATGACTCTGTACAAAACATTATTTACTGCGGATCCAGAGGAGGAATTTATACTGTTAATAATTCCAATGGAACTATACTTGCAAAATATACAAATCTGAATGGTCTGGTAAATAATGAAATTTTATCTTTAGCTATTGATAATAACAGAAAACTATGGGTCGGAGCATCTGACGGATCAATTTCCATATTAGATATAGAAAATCAAAGCTGGAAGTATATTTTTGATATAAAAAATTCTAACGAATCCAATAAGTTTATTAACTATATGTACTTATCAGGGAATTTCATGTTCGTAGCTACAGGTTACGGAATTCAGAAAATTTCCACCTCAAGTTTTAACTTTATTGATGCTCCATATTATAAGCTCGGTGGATTTCCAATAAATACACCTGTATTTTCGCTGACACTTTTAAATAATGTACTTTACGCCGCTTCAGCCTCGGGAATAGCATATGGTAATTTATCATCAAATCTTAACAATCCGTCCTCATGGTTAAATTACAGCAGCGATAACATGTCAAATGATGTCAAAACTATAGAATCATTTGATAATAAAATTTTTGCGGGTTCAATACTTGGGTACAGTTATTTTAACGGAACAAACTGGCTGCCATATCCAAATGCAGTAGTTTCAAATAATGCTACAAATTTTATTAAATCTGTTGGCGATCTTCTTTATTTTATTTCAGGTACAACAATTTATTCTGCAAATAAAAATGATCTTACTACTATAACACCATTTCTTACTCCAAATTCTTATTCAGTATTATCTGCAGATAACAATAATAAATTAATTGCCGGCTTATCAAATAACGGAATTGATTTATCCGTAAATAATGTATATACACTTACATTTCCAAATGGTCCGTTTACAAATGTTTTCAGTCAGATCACTATAGATGAAAATAATGATATTTGGGTTGCAGGTGGTCTTGGAAATAACGGCTTTTATTCATTTGACGGAGTCACATGGGAAAATTATAATACAGCAAGTCATCCGGAGATTGGTTCGAGTAACTGGTTTCAAAAAATTTCCTCAGGAAATGGTAAGGTCTGGGCATACGGCTTTGGAGGAGGACCAACTGAAGTCTTCGGGAATACAATTACAAATTTCAATACACTGAATACTAATCTTCCCGGAATCTCTAATAACCCTACTTTCTGTTCAAGTTACGGTGGATCATATGATAATAACCAGGTGATGTGGGTGACATTCTTTGCTACAAATTCCGGAAGTTCCCTCTATGCATATCAGGGTAGTAATCAGTGGATAAGTTTTATAAACCCTTCGTTTATTGGAAATGCATCTCTTTCCCAAACTGTCGTAGATTCTTATAATACAAAATGGATCGTGATGAGCGGAGCCAGGTCAGGTGTTTATTTCTTTAATGAGAATGGTACGATTAATAATCCTTCCGATGATGTGTTTGGTTTTTATGATAATGCTAATTTTGGTTCAGAAGTGACAAATGTTAATGACATCATTGTTGATAAAAATAATGAGATCTGGATTGCAACCAATAACGGTATTTTTATTATCAGCAATCCGTTTGGTGCTATTCAAAATCCAAATAACAAACCCGCTCCTCAGAAACTTGGAATAATCTCAGGAAATCTTAAAGTGCCTTTTACAGAAAACTGTTTATCTCTTACAAGTGATATTCTGAATGAAAAATGGATAGGAACTGATAACAACGGTGTTTTTAATTTATCATCAGATGGATCGACTTTACAGGGTAACTTCAAAACAACTAACAGTCCAATTCTTTCAAATAAGATAAGTACTATTGCAGTTAGTAATAAAACAGGCATAGCATATTTTGGAACACAAAACGGAATGTCATCATATAAGACCAATGCTATTGAGCCGGTTCAGGATTTTGACGAGATCACAGTATCTCCAAATCCTTTTGTAATACCTTCAGCAGAAAATCTTCAGATAGATGGTCTGATCGAAAACTCGACTATAAAGATAATAACTCTCAGCAGTGATGTAGTAGTAGAATTTGATTCACCCGGCGGCAGGATAGCATCATGGAATGGATACAATTCTCAAAACCAATTAACTCCAACCGGAATTTATATTATAGTTGCTTTTAATCAGGACGGAAGCAAAGTAGGGACTGGCAAAGTGGCGATTGTGAGAAAATAATTTTTTGTTTGAATGAATTTTTTTAGTGTAATAAAAAATAGTAATTGTAAATGTTAGTCATACCCGTAATAGACATAAAGGACGGTAAGTGCGTCAGGACAGTTCAGGATCTCAGTGAAAATACAGAGTTCTATTCCGAAAGTCCTATCATAATGGCAAAGCTTTTCAGGAAAGAAAATTTTAAATGTATTCACATTACAGATCTCAATGGAGCTTTGTTTGGTGATATGAAAAATTTTGAACTGATAAAGGAGATCACAGACTCGGTGGATATTCCGGTACAGCTTGGCGGCGGAATCAGGGATATGAAAACAGCAAACAGGATCATTAATGAATTAGGAATTTATAGAATAGTAATCGGCACTGCAGCACTGACAGATCCCGAATTCATAAAAGATGCTATTAAAGAATTTACGCATAATAAAATAGTGATCGGGATTGATGAAAAACTAAACAATGTAGTAAAGGATGGATGGATAAATTATGCTGACATTACACCGCTGGAATTTGCAATTCAAATGGAAGATGCCGGAGTCAAAAGAATTATTTATCAGGATGTTACAAGAGTAGGTAATCTATCCGGACCGCATATAGAAAGACTTCTCGAGATCGCCAACAACACTGACCTTAAGATCACTTCCGCCGGAGGTATTTCAAATTATTTAGATCTGAAAAAAGTGATGAGCATTGAGCATCTGGCAATAGATTCTGTCATGATCTCCAGAGCACTTTATGAAAATCAATTTCCCTGTCAGATGATCTGGAGAGATCTGGAGTCAGACGACACTTCACTCGAACTCCCTAATGTAAAATAATTTTTTAATTCTTTACGATTCTGTAAATCTTATCATCTCCGTTTCTTACATCTCCTCTTCCATCTTTATTACTGGATGAAAAATAAATAGCACCGTCAGGACCCTGAGCTACATCCCTTATTCTTCCGATCTTAGTAAAATCAATTCCGTTAATTTTTTCAAAAGATTTCATTCTTGAAGGATCACTTTCTTCAGGAATGATCCTGTATATTGTATTTCCCCTTAGACAACCAAAAAAGAAATTGTTTTTAAATTCAGGAATGACATCGGAGTCATAGAACATTCCTGATGCGGGAGCAACAGCAGGTGTAAAAATCAACAGAGGAGAGATCATTCCTTCTTCGCTTTCCTTATGAGAGACGACAGGCCAGCCGTAGTTACCGCCTTTGACAATTACATTAACTTCATCACCTCCGCCGGGTCCGTCAAAGCCCGAGGGACCGTGTTCGGTAGAATACAAAATATCTGTTCCCGGATACCAGTCGATTCCCTGGGGATTTCTGTGTCCATAGCTCCAGACTGGATTTCCCGGATATGGATTATCTTCAGGAATGCTGCCATCTGAATTTACCCGTAGTATTTTCCCGTAAAGATTTTTAACATCCTGTGCAAGTTCTCTTTCTCCAGCATCACCGGTTGTAATATATAATTTTCCGTCAGGTCCAAATCTCAGTCTGCATCCTGCATGATATCTCTCTGCAGGAATATTGTTCATTAAAATTTTCTCATCAGCAAGTTCATCACCATTGTCTTTATATCTGATGACTTTGACTTCAAGCTCGTCACCGCTGTCGTATGCATAGCTGACATATATGAATTTATTATTTTCATAATTGGGATCCAGTGTAAGACCCATCAGTCCTTCTTCGCCTCTCGAAGAAACATCATCAAAAGATTTTAGAGGATTGGCTTCAAGAGTTCCGTTATTAATTATTCGGATCCGCCCGTTCCTTTCAGTAACGAGCATTCTTTCAGGTGAAGTAAATACAATACTCCAAGGAACATAAAGTCCTTCCGTAAATACTTCAGCTTTGTAAATTCCTGAATCCTGAATATCAGAATTTAATGTTGTATTTTTTTGATCTCCGTTTGTCTCCAGCTTATTATCAGTTGATTTGCAGGAGAGCATATTAATATTCAGAAACAAAATTATTGTCAGAAGTAAAGAAATATTTTTTTTCATGATTAATTTTAGATAATAAAATTACTATTAAGATGTTCCGACTAAGGTTATATCTATTACTGTTGCCTTATTTTATGCAATGTTGTTTAATTTTGATCAATTTTCTGAAAAGCAAATTTACCTTTTTTTATTACAGTCTCAAGATTATTCACACCGAAGTTATAGACAAGATATTTATACGAAGGCATATCAAAGATCAGCAGATCGGCTTGTTTGCCCGGTTCGATACTGCCTATGGTTTTTTCCATATTGAGCGCGAAAGCCGCATTGATTGTAACAGCATTAAGAATTTCTTCGGCGTTCATCTTCAGATGAATAGACGCAAGCGACATTATAGTCTGTAAATTTTCCGTCATACAGCTTCCCGGATTGAAATCTGTTGCAAGTGCCACTGGAATCTTCTTTGAGATCAGCTTTCTCGCCGGGGCGTAAGGTATTCCAAGAAAATATGAAACTCCCGGAAGTATGGTCGCAATTATGCTTCGGTTTTTTCTGTCTTTATTATGTGTAGAGAGTAATTCAATGTCATCTTCAGACAATACTTCAAGATGATCTACTGACGCAGCTTTATATTTTACTGCTTTTTCAATTCCTCCGATGGAATTAAACTGGTCAGTGTGTAATTTTGGAATCAATCCGTACCGCTCACCAAAAGAAAATATCTGATCAGCTTCATCTTTCGTGAAATAATTTTCCTCTACAAACACATCAATAAAAGTCGCAAGTTTTTCTTTTGAAATTATTGAAATGAAATTGTGACATATCTCATAAATATAATCCGCCTTCTTTTTATCAGGATGGACAGCATGCGCTCCGAGGAAAGTTGATACTATGTCGATTCCATATTTATTATCATCATTAAGATCTTTCATGACCTCGAGCAACTTCAATTCATTGCCAAGGTCAAGCCCATAGCCGGATTTTCCTTCGATCGTAGTAGTACCATACTCAATAAATTTACCAAGTCTCCTTTCTGAAATTTCTTTTAACTCTTTCTTATTGGTATTTCTCACAGCCTTAACAGTCGATAATATTCCTCCTCCTGCTTTTGCAATATCCTGATACGATTTCCCTGCCTGCCTCATTTCATATTCATTTTCTCTTGAGCCTGCAAATACAAAATGCGTATGTGAGTCAATGAATCCGGGAGTAATTACCTTCCCACTTCCGTCTATTATTTCATACTTTTTAGCAGTGTTACCTGCCAAAAATTTTTTAAGCTCTGCATTACTTCCGATAAAAGCGAACTTTCCTTTCTCGATAAAAATATTTCCATTTTTCACAAGACCAATGTCAGATTGATTTTTTCCTGACTTTGGTAATTTACCTTTATTCCGGCAAGTAACTATCTGCGTAATATCTTTTATTAGTATATTCATAATTTAAAAAAAGAAAACCCTAAACTTATTTAATAAAAAAATTCAGGGTTGTAAAAAAATTATTTGTAAAATTAAACTGCGGGAACCTGTAGCATTTCTTTGAATTTATCAATCTCGCTGACTCTCCAGCAAGCTGATATATGACCTTTTTCTATCTCAACCAGTGGCGGCTGTTCGTTCCAGCATTTCTCAATTGCAAATATACATCTTGTACAAAAATGACAACCCTTTGGATAATTTGTAGGCGCAGGTACGCTGCCTTCAATCGTTGCAAGCTTTCCATGACCTGAACCGGTTAACTTTGGTATTGAATTCAAAAGTCCGATTGTATAAGGATGCTTACTGTTGTAAAATATCTGATCTGCAGTTCCAAATTCAGCAACTTTAGAAGCATACATAACTGAAACCTTATCTGAAATTTCTGCTATTACTCCAAGATCATGAGTAATAATTATTACACCCATCCCGAGATCGGTCTGAAGTTTTTTTATCAGCTCAAGAATCTGTGCCTGCACAGTAACGTCAAGTGCAGTAGTCGGTTCGTCAGCTATCAGAATTTCCGGATTACAGCAAAGTGCCATAGCGATCATGATCCTCTGCCTCATACCTCCCGAAAGCTGATGTGGATATTCGTTATATCTCTGCTCAGGTGCAGGAATACCTACGAGATTAAGCATCTCGATTGCTTTTACCTTAGCCTGTTCTTTTGATAATTTCTGATGAAGTATCACAGCTTCTTCTATTTGATCACCACATGTAAAGACAGGATTTAGAGAAGTCATTGGTTCCTGAAATATCATTCCAATATCATTTCCTCTAAGCTCCTGCATTTCTTTTTCAGAAAAATTAATGACATTCTTTCCTTTAAAATAGATCTCTCCTCCGACTATCTTTCCGGGAGGCTCAGCGATCAGTCTCATAATTGATAAAGCAGTAACGCTTTTTCCGCAACCGGACTCACCTACGATTCCCAGAGTTTCACCTTTTTCAAGTGAAAAGCTGACATCATCAACGGCTTTAGCCACACCGTCATCTGTAAAAAAATAAGTTTTTAGATTTTTAACTTCGAGAAGTTTTGACATTAATTAGCTCCGTATTTAATGTTTTCAAGTTACTTTAAATATGGAATTGTTTCAAGTAAATTATTAAAATCACTTAAAGATAGATAATAGTTAATAGTTAATAGTTAATAATTTTATGTTGCAATTTTCTTTTAACCTTTTTTTAACTGAACAAATTAATTTACTTTAAAAGTATTATAAATTAAGTTAAGTTTGTCAAAGGAAATTATCCTTATTAATTAAACTCACTCAGATCAAAAAAGGCAGATTTAAATTATTTCTGATTTTTATTCTCAGCATCATTTCATTCTTTTATCTTTATTTTTTGAGATACGATAATCAGAATTTGGAATTGACAGGCTTTGAATATAAAACAGGCAATATACTTTCCATCATATTTTTTTCAATACTTGTATTAACGATTTTGATAAATTTATTTGTGTGGAAAAATCCGGGGAATCTGATATTGGATTTTTTACTGGCAATTTCTATAATTGGAATTTTATGTCTGAATTTTTCAATTTTTTATTTTCAAAAAGACCTGAGGATCATTTTATCAAGTATCTTTCTTGTGATAAACTTGATATTACTTTCGTCTATGATGAGTGTTTTATTTTCCAGTAAGAAAGACTTCAGTTTTTTCAAATCAATATTTATCTTTTTATTCATTTTTATCGGCGGATTGTCTGTGATATTTTTTTCAATTTATAATTATAAGGATGATGAATCGAAATATGCCGGCGGAAACATAAAAGCTGATGCCGAGGCAATTCTCGGTGCAGCCGTTTGGGGAGGGAACAGACCCTCACCGGTGCTCAAAGACAGAATTGATAAAGGATTTGAAATTTATATCAAGGGCTTTGTTCCAAAGATAATTATAACCGGCGGCGGCTCACCAAATGAACTCACCGAAGGTGAAGTCTCAAAAAATGTATTGATAAAATACGGCGTGCCTGAGGAAAATCTTATTCTCGAAAATGAATCTAGCTCTACTATAGAACAAATACATTTCATCCGCGACAGCCTCTATCATAAACAAAATTGGAAAAAAATTATAATTATTTCCGATAATTTCCATCTCAAACGCGCAGCGGAGATCTGCAGCTTCAATAACATAAAGGCAGATTGCATCTCTTCTGACAAAGTACTATCTGCAGAAGGATCAGCTCTTTTTTGTCTCAAAGAAAGTCTGGCTCTGATTGTATTCTGGATGGTGGGAATCTAATCAATTAAAAATTACAAATTACAAATTACAAATTACAAATTACAAATAATTAATCATTAAAAAAATATTAGTAATTTAAATCCTTAAAAAAAAAATTAATTATCCCGATGTAAAAAATTTTCATATAAGTTACTTTACTTGAGTTTTATTCATTGAGTTAAATGAGATTTT
>DAORRV010000110.1:0-8787 GCA_035443185.1 Ignavibacteria bacterium
CTTTGAGCCTTTGAGCCTTTGAGCCTTTGAGCCTTTGAGCCTTTGAGCCTTTGAGACTTTGAGCCTTTGAGCCTTTAAGCCTTTGAGCCTTTGAGCCTTTGAGCCTTTGAGCCTTTGATTCAATGGAATACCAATATAAAACAAATAAATAAAACTTAAACTGATTTTTTATGACCTGCTGAATCTTTTATCAAGTTCATCAGTCGTGATGCGGATCAGCGTAGGTCTTCCGTGCGGGCATACATAGGGCATCTTTGCTGCAAATAAGTCATCTATGAGTGAAGTCATTTCCTGAAACGTAAGTTTGTCTCCGGATTTTATTGCGCTGCGGCAGGCAAAGGATTTTGCTAGGTTGTCTCTTTTGTCAAGGTTCAGTTTCAGTTCATACTCCTTGAACTGATCTATCAAGTCCTGAAATATTTTTGCCTCATCACCAATCTTTACATCTGACGGCAGTCCGGTGATCTCAACTGTTTCATCCTTTATAAGATTAAGATTAAATCCCAGATCCCGAAATTCATCTTTCAGAGATTCAGCAATATGATAATCTATTTTTGTGAGCTGGAATTTTATGGGAATTAGAAGCTGCTGCGAAAATGTCGATTGAGAATCCAGCCACATCGAAGCTCTTTCATAAAGTATCCTTTCATGTGCAGCATGCTGATCTATTATCATCAGACCGGTTTCAGTCTGACACATTATATATTTGTACTGATACTGCCAGACATTGAAATTTGCAGAATCTGATTTTTTACTGTGTTCAAATATTCGTCTCTGATCATCATTTTTTGTATCAGGCGTATCAGGTATTTGCGAAATGCTGTCATCCGTTCTTTCTCTCGATGCTTCAAATATAGAATGAATGTTTGCAGTTTTATTTCTGTCATCTCCGCCTGTAAAAAAATTCTGACTACCGCCGCCATGACTGCCTGATCCGCCTCCTGTAAATCCCCTGTCACTTTTTATATCATCCCGTTTGTCATTTCTGTAATGAAAACTTTCAGCTTTATCAGGAAATGAGATCGTATTATCAAAACCAATATCAAATACTATGTCGGCTTTTCTCAAAGCTTCCTTTACGGAATTTCTGATGAATCCAAATACTGCACCTTCATCTTCGAACTTAACTTCCATCTTCGACGGATGTACGTTCACATCCACCTTAGCCGGATGCAGGTCAATGAATAAAAAGAAAGAAGGATAATCGCCTTTCTCAATGAGATGATCAAATCCGGAATAGACTGCATAATTCAGAGACCGGCTGACAAAGAATCTTCCGTTAAGATAAAAATACTGATCCTGTTTTGACTTCTTTGTAAAATTAGGTTTGGAAATAAAACCCCTTACTTTTATGATTTCATTTCCGTTTTCCACATCAAGTAAATATCCCGGTATCTTATCGCCAAAGAGTTCGCTGATGCGTGTCTTCAGGTCAGTTCCTTTGAGTCTGAAGACTTCATTATCATTATTAAAAAAAGTAAATGCAGTTTCAGGATGTGACAAAGCCAGTCTTACAAAGGATTCATAGATATGTCTGAATTCAGTCTGATCGGATTTCAGAAAATTTCTTCTGCCGGGTGTATTGTAAAAAAGATTTCTTACAGAGATTGAAGTACCGGTCTCATTTCCTGATTTAGAATTTTCTTTTACCTCACCGCCTTCTATTCTCAGCAGAGTACCGACTTCAGAATCTGCAGTTCTTGTGATAAGTTCGGCATGTGAGATCGAAGCGATCGAAGCAAGCGCTTCACCTCTGAATCCCAGAGTGAGAATATTTTCAAGATCTTCAATGCTCGCAATCTTACTTGTAGAATGTCTTTGAAAACAGATCAGTGCATCTTCTTCACTCATTCCTGATCCGTCATCCGTTACCTGTATCAGACTTTTACCGGCATCTTTGATAATAAGTGTAATATTCTTTGCACCGCTGTCGAGAGAATTTTCAATAAGTTCTTTCACGACAGACTCAGGTCTGTTCACGACTTCACCTGCTGCGATCTTATTGGAAAGTGTCTGCGGTAATATTTTGATCTTATTTTCTGTCAAATGATTTTATGCGGTGTAATTTTCTTTATGAATAATTTTAACAAATTTAATATTAAATATTGAAATTTAATTTTCCTTTCAGCTGCCCCACCCTGCCCTTCCCTTTCCAAGAAAGTGTCTCAAAAAATAATTTTAATTAATACCGCAAAGACACTAACACACAAAGCATTCATTTTTTTAAAGTTTTTTTCTTTGTGTCTTTGTGACTAAGTAGTAAAAATAGGGTTACTTGATTCAGCCCTTATGTAAATTAACTATAATTTATTTTTCAAACAAAGCTTCCGTAAAACTCTTACTGTCAAATACCTGCAGATCATCTATCTGCTCACCTACTCCTATGAATCTTACAGGAAGTTTCATCTCTTTATTTATCTTTAAAACTATTCCGCCTTTGGCAGTACCGTCCAGCTTTGTCAGAATAATTCCGGTAAGTCCTTCAAGAGCTTTGGAAAATTCCATTGCCTGATTAAGTCCGTTCTGACCTGTAGTTGCATCTATGACAATGAAAGTCTCATGCGGTGCATCAGGAATTACTTTTTGAATGACCCTCTTGATTTTCTTAAGCTCTTCCATCAGATGGGATTTATTGTGAAGTCTTCCCGCAGTATCAATTATTACTACATCAGTATTTTTTGACTTCGCGGAATTCACTGTATCAAATGCAACCGAAGCCGGATCTGAAGTGCTCTTACTCTGAATGATCTCGACGTCAGCTCTCTTCGCCCATATATCAAGCTGATCATTTGCAGCAGCCCGGAAAGTATCTGCAGATCCGATCAGTACACTCTTTCCCGCTTTCTTAAAATTATTTGCAAGCTTACCGATCGATGTGGTCTTGCCTACACCGTTCACTCCGACCACTATTATCACATAAGGTTTTTGCTTCAGGTCAAAATCAAATGTCTTAAATTCCGATGTCGTCTCAGTAAACACTTTTCTGATCTCACTGTTGATAAGTTCATTCAGTTCTTTCTGATCAATATATTTATCAGTAAGAGCCCTGTCTTTTATCCTTTCAATAAGCTGCTCAGCAGTATCCAGTCCGAGGTCAGATGAAATAAATATCTCTTCCAGCCCCGCAAGGAATTCATCATCGATCACTCCCCTTGCATTAACCAGACGGTTAACTTTTCCTACAAGATTGTCTTTGGTTTTATTTAGACCTTCTTTTAATTTTCCAAAACCTAATTTATCTAAAAATGCCAATTTATAAAATTTTATTTATTTGCTGAAATTAATCTGTAACAAAAAAAGCCAAGCTCAAAACAGAGATTGGCTTTTGAATAATTTTAATATTTTTTAATACATATTAAGCAGATTTCTTGCAATCACCATTTTCTGAACTTCAGAAGTACCTTCTCCTATAGTCATGAGTTTTACGTCTCTGTATAATTTCTCCACCGGAAATTCTTTCATAAATCCGTATCCGCCGTGTATCTGAATGGCTTCATTGGTTGCTGTGGTTGCAATTTCACTTGCATAAAATTTTGCCATCGCAGCACTGAGATTAATTTCCATTCCATTATCTTTCATCCATGCAGCTTTGTAAACCATCAGTCTGGCTGCATCCGCCTGGGTCGCCATATCTGACAGCTTAAATTGTATTCCCTGAAAATGCGAAAGAGATTTTCCAAACTGCTTTCTCTCTTTAGAATATTTTAATGAAGCATCAAGTGCTCCCTGAGCAATTCCAAGTGAAAGCGCTGCAATAGCGATCCTGCCGCCGTCGAGAATTTTCATACACTGTTTGAATCCCTGACCTTCTTCACCAATAAGATTTTCCGCAGGCACTTCGACATTTTCAAAAATTAATTCGGCAGTATCTGAAGATCTCATTCCGAGTTTATTTTCTTTTTTACCTGTAGTAAAACCTTTCATACCTTTTTCCAGAATGAAAGCTGAAATGCCGTTCTTCTTTTTTTCTTTATCTGTGACAGCAGTTACAACAAATGTTTCTCCTACACTTCCCTGAGTTATAAAAAGTTTACTGCCGTTTATAATATAATGACCATTCTTTCTTTCGGCAGTGGTCGCCATTCCTGCTGCATCACTTCCTGAAACATTTTCTGTCAATCCCCATGCGCCGAGTTTCTTACCGGTAGTAAGATCGGGCAGATATTTTTTCTTAAGTTCCTCATTTGCAAAACTGTAAATATGATTAGTGCATAGTCCGTTATGTGCTGCAATAGTCAGCCCCATCGACGGATCTACTTTTGAGATCTCTTCTACTATGATCGCATATTCTAAAGTCGAAAATCCTGCGCCTCCGTACTCTTCAGGAAATATGATTCCGAGAAATCCAATGTCACCGAGCTTTTTTGCAATTTCCATCGGGAATTCCTGTGACTCATCATATTTCATAACATGAGGTGCTATCTCATTCTGCGCAAATTCTCTTGCAAGTTTCTGTACAGCAAGTTCCTGTTCAGATAAATTAAAATCCATATATAATATATTTTCTGATTATTTAAAAATAGAGTTGTAAATATAGCGATATTAATTTTTTACTGAAATGTTAAATAAGAGTATCTTTGAGATTTATGACCCTACAAAAAATATTAATTGTTTTTTAAAAACAGTAATCATTATATTTGCATCAAAAAAAATTAATATGAAATTGAATATCATAAAGAAATTTGCAGCAGTTATGTTAATTTTTAGTTTTACAATCCTTTTCTTTTCCTGCAGTAAAGAAACTCCGCAGACATATTTTAATGTATCTGTATTAAATTCAAATATCCTCAGCGGCTTTGCCGGCACTGGATTTTCACGTCAATTATCTTCTTCTTCTGAAAAATTAAAGGAAAACGGAACTGAGACCGAACCTATGAAGAGAAGCGAAGTAATAAATGATAAGATCGGTCAAATAGAAGAATATTATAATAATGTAAGTTCACTTAATAAAACCGACGATACAAAAGAAATGATCGATGCTTCTTTGAATTTATACAATTTTGTTTTACCGGTTTGCAAAACAGAATATAGGAAGCTTGCAGAGCTTTATGATAACAATGCTTCACAGTCTGATATCGATAAACTTACTTTGGAAATTCAGGATAAATATCTGCAGAAATATACTGATCTTTATTCTCAACTGATAAAAACAGGAAAAGTGTATGCGGAAAAGAATTCTATAAAAGTAAACTGGGCAGATGAATAATAATTAATTACGATAATTAAATTTTATTGTGATTTATTATTTCAAATTATTATAAATATTCTTCAATTCAGTTTTTCATTTTTAATATAAGCTCTTACTTTTATATTGTCAAAATTAAAAATTAAAAATTAAATATTAAAAATTCAAAATGACAAAATTATTTTTACTTTCAATTATTTTCACAATTATCATATCTTTAAATATCAGGAATGTTTATTCACAGCAAAGCGAACTGACAAATAAGAAGTGGATAGTTACTGAATTAGCGAAAGGCGTGTCAGTAAATATTACTGAAGGTCTTACAGCTCCTTTTATTATCTTTGGCGGTGAAAATAAGATCAGCGGAAGTGCAAGCTGCAATAATATCCTTGGGAGTTATGAATCTGACGGGAAATATAAATTGATTATCACTGCTGCCACTACCAGAAAGATGTGTCAGGATATGAATATAGAAGATGCACTTCTTAAGGCTCTTGAGAAAACTAATAATTATTTAATCTCGGGAAATACGCTTATGCTGCAGAGCGGTAAGATGCTTCTTGCAAAATTTGAGGGTGTGCCTCTTGAAGTTACGATCAATAATAAATGGGAATTGTTTGAACTTGTCGGTAAACCGGTTGAAAAGGGAAGTATGAGTGAAACCTTTACTCTGACTTTTCTTGAAGACAATAAAATTGAAGCTAAGGTCTGTAACTCTCTAAACGGAACTTATAAAACAAATAATGATAATGCACTGAAAATAAGTATCGATGTTTCTACAATGATGGCATGTCCTGAACTGGAAACTGAATTACTCATCAAAGATGCACTGATGCTTGCGGGGGAATATGCTATTGAAGATAATAATACACTTATACTAAAAAACGGCAGAGTCATTCTTGCAAAATTACGTTTGTCAGATAATTAAATAAATTTATTTTTTCAGATCCCTGCTGCCCGGTTTGGTGACAGGGATTTTTTTCAGCCATTCGGGTAATTCATTTTCGGAAAATTTTATTACTTCCATCTTTGCAAGTGAATGCTGTTCTGTCCCGAAATTCACTGCACCATTACTTCGGTCAATTATAAAACCGACACCTTTCAGATTTGCTCCTGAATTTTTCACAAGATCTATCACTTCAAATACACTCCCGCCGGTAGTCACTACATCTTCACATATTAATATATTCTCACCTTCTTCAATTTCAAATCCCCTTCTGAAGGTCATCTTTCCGTTTTCTCTCTCAGAAAAAATTGTACGCTTATTCATTTGTCTTCCCACTTCAGTTCCGAATACTATCCCGCCTACAGCAGGCGAGATCACTGTGTCGATCTCAGAATTTTTAAAATGCTCAGCTATCATTGACGAGAATAAACTGTTGTATTCAGGGTACTGCAATACTTTCGCGCACTGAAAATAATGCGGACTGTGAAATCCCGAAGTCAGTACGAAATGTCCCTCAAGCATCGCACCGGTCTTTTTGAAAATATCTAAAACTTCTTTTTCTGTCATGGTTTTTTATAAAATTATTTTAATTCTAACTTATGGCTGTTTTCATTTCTTCTGTCAAATTCATTTTCAAATAATCTCCTCTCCAGTTCTAAAACCACTCCCTTGCCCTCCCCTTGAAGGAGGCTGTCTCAAAACACTATTTTTACCACGAAGTCACAAAGACACAAAGAAAAAAACTTTAAAAAAAGAATGCTTTGCGTCTTTGTGTCTTTGTGGTATTAATTAAAATTATGTTTTGAGACACTTTCGAAGAAAGGAGAGGGAGATCTCTATTAAAAAAATATCGGTATGAGAATACCCTAGTCAGATCTTGAAAAGTATGTACCTATTATTTACTAACTATTAACTACTAACTATTAACTGTTTAATTGATCTTAACTTTTTTCACATCACCTATCGGCTGCCCGAGGAATCTTTCACTTATATCTTTAAATTTATTCTGAAAGTCAGTCACATAAAATTTATGCACACCTTTTTTCTTTTGATCATTGAGTAAATGTTTTTGACCAAGTATAATTTTTACTTCCTTTGCAGTCTCTTCTCCTGAGTCTATGAGTATTATCTTTTTTCCCAAGACTTCAGATATAACTTTTTTTAGAATTGGATAATGGGTACACCCGAGTATCAATGTATCGATGTTTAGCTTTTTAAATTCATCGAGGTATTCTTTTGCAACGAGTTTTGCGATCTTGTTATCATTCCATCCGTCTTCAGTAAGCTGTACAAACAGGCTGCATGCTTTTGAGAAAACTTTAATATTGCTTTCAAATCTGTGTATCTGGGTTTTATATGAATCACTCATTATAGTACCAAGAGTACCTATCACACCTATTCTGAAATTTTTAGTCTCTGACAAAGCTGCTTTGCATCCCGGTTTGATCACGCCGAGCACCGGAATGTCAGTAAGTTTTTTAAGCGAAGGAAGAGCAAATGAGGTTGCGGTGTTACATGCTACGACTATCATTTTAACATTTTTATTCAAAAGAAATTTTGTAATTTCCATAGAATATTTTATTACTGTCTCTTTGGACTTTGATCCGTATGGTAATCTCGCAGTATCTCCGAGATAAATTATATTTTCATTTGGAAGTATTTCAAAGAGAGACCCTGCTACAGTAAGACCTCCGATGCCTGAATCAAATACACCTATCGGACTTCGTTTGGATATTTTATTATTCAAATAGTATTAATTGAATTCTATTTTTACAAATGGAATGTTTTAGCAAATTAAACAATTTAAACGTTTCATTAAATGTAACACTTTTTTCCAATTCTATTTTACAATACATGAGATCTTTTTTCACTAATTTATTTTTTTGCTTTTCATTATTTTTTATACCTTCTCTCACCCATTCTCAATGGCAGTGGCAGAATCCCATTCCTCAGGGAAATATTCTTTTCGGATCTCATTTTATAAATGACAATACCGGTTATGCATGCGGAGACGGCGGGACAATAATCAAAACAACCGACGGCGGGAACACCTGGGCAATAAATAAAACTAAAACAAAAGAAAGTATCCGTTCACTTTCTTTCACTGATGAGAATTCAGGCTGGGCTTGCGGACTTGCCGGTACGATATTAAAGACAACAAATGGCGGAGTTTTCTGGGATAGAATTATTTCCGGTACTACTGGAAATTTATTCTGTGTAAGATTTTTAAATTCAAACACCGGCATCATAGTCGGCGATACCGGTATAGTTATGAAAACTACTAACGGCGGAAATTCATTCGAAAGAAAACCTACAGGTATATCACTTTCTCTTACAAGCTGTTCACTGATGGGAAATATTTTTCTCGCTGCAGGACTGAACGGAGCATATGCAAGGTCAGCTGACTACGGGAATACATGGCAGCAGATAAGTACCGGAAATAATAATTACCTTTTTGATATAATGTTCAAAGACTCAGTTACATCTTTTATCGGCGGAGCTTACGGCACGATTTTAAGAAGTACAGATGCAGGTCTAAGCTGGACGGGAATGTCCACTCAGACAGGTTACTGGTTTTATTCAATTTCTTTTGGTGATGCATTGACCGGATATGCTTCCAGTGATTATGGAAGTGTTTTCAAAACTACAAACGGCG